>WQSU01000145.1 GCA_009787675.1 Lentimicrobiaceae bacterium | reverse complement strand
TGGACAGTTTAACATGCAGACCCACCAATTTTTCTTTTTTGAAAAAGAGAAACTATACGGGGGGATGCGTGGCTTTGAAATTTCATCACACCTTGCCGGTGAAGATCATACCGGAATATTCTTGAATTCAACCGTTTGGGATCTCTTGGAGGGAAAACGAATTGCCGTGAAAAACATCAACACCAACGAACTGTATTATGTAGATGCTGAATATTTAGTGATTGCCACAGGCGCAGTGCCCTTTATGCCTGCTTTTGAAAACGATGACCTGCCGGGCGTTTACACCGCCGCCGTGCTGCAAAAGATGATGAATGTGGAACACACGCTGCTGGGCAAACGCATTTTGTCGATCGGCGCTGGAAATATAGGATACTTAACCTCTTATCAGGCAACGCAAGCGGGCGCACAGGTGGTGGCAATTGTGGAAGCGATGGATCGCGAGGGAGGCTTTCCCGTGCAGGCGAACCGTGTGCGCCGTTTGGGAATCCCGATTTTAACCTCCCATATTTTGCTTAAAGCTATTCCCAATGATGACCATACGGGCATAATAGGTGCGGTAGTGGCTGAATGTAAAAATTTTGCGCCTGTTCCGGGCACAGAAAAAATAATCCACGATATTGACCTCATTAACATTTGCACCGGCTTAATTCCTGATGACCAACTCTTAATAAAAGGACGTATCGTGTTTGGAGACAAAACGTTTGGTGCAGGCGATGCCATTCGCGTGGGTGAGGGCACTTGTGCTGTGCTGCGCGGAAAACAGTCCGCCATGGAAATCGCCATGGCATGCGGAAAGCGTGTTTCTTATGATGCTTATTTAGAGTTATCTAAAGAATATATTGATTCACAACAACATCCTGCAAGGATTTTGGAAAACCCGAACCGCCCAACTTCAGAAAGGATGAATGAAAAACCTTTTGTAGTTGCCGATTGTATCTATGCCTTCGCTTGTAACCCGTGCACATTTGCCTGTCCGAAAAACGCCATTCAAAAATCTTCCACCTCCACCGTGCCGGTGATCGATTACGAAAAATGTATTGGCTGTATGGATTGTGTGGCTAAATGTCCGGGGTTGGCAATTTTTGGTTATAATTTGGCTAAAAACTGGCTCTTTTTGCCGATTGAAAATTTTGTGGAAGAAAATGCTGAGGTGTTTTTAGTGAACAATCAAGGCGAAAAATTAGGCGAAGGAATCATTGAAAAAGTGATGTTAAAACCCAATAAAACCAACATTGCCCGTGTGAAATCGCTAACCCTGACCGGAGAGAAGCTAACGCAAGTTACCGGTTTTATAACTAAAGAAAAATATCCGAAACCGTTGGAAATCACACCTCAAGCTGCTGTTGAGAAAGCCCCTACTTATGTTTGCCATTGCGATGATGTGAATTTGGAAGCCATATTAAAAGTTGTAGGCACACGAAAGATGATTTCTGTGGATGAGTTGAAGCATACTACGCGTATTGGTATGGGCGCTTGCCGTGGCAAACGCTGCATTCCGCGCGTGCGCCAGATGTTGCGTAACAGAGGTATTGAGTTGACGGGCGATGCTACGCCCCGTGCTCCACTCTCTAATCAAGTGAATATGAACGAACTCTATCCGTCCACGGTGCAACCTCAGTTTGTTACCAACATTTGCAACGGCAAAACACGTCGCGTGGAGTGTGAGGTGTTTATTGCCGGTGGCGGAATTACGGGCAGCGCCCTGTTCCGCTATTTTGCAGAAAGCGGCAAAAAGAGTGTGCTTGCTAATGCCGAATCCGGTGGCTCGTGGCGCAACATTGCGGGTGGACGTCCTGCATTCTCTGTGCCCGAAATTGCCGACATTGCACAGCAAAACCTTAGCTTGTTTAAAGAACTTCAGGAAGTTACCAATATCAACTTTAAACCTATCCAATATGTGGGTTTTGCACACGATGATGCCACTTACAAAGCTTTGGAGGCTTCTACCGCGTGGTCGGATGCTTACATGGTGGATAAGAAAGATTTTGCCAAAAAAGTGTCCCCCTACTTTAACCCGAATTTGAACACCTACCAGGCGGCGCTCATAACCAATGAGTGCTGGCAAGCTACACCCGGCTTGGTATTGGATGCCTTGCGTGCCATCGCCGTACAAAACGGAGGCATTTTCTTGAATGACACCACTTTGGTTGAGGTGCAAAAAACTGCAAAAGGATTCATGGCATTGGTATTGGAACACGACAAGAACTACACCGAGTACCATTGCGAGCACTTTGTGAATGCGCTTGGCGCCAATGCAGGACATTTCGCCTTGCAGTTGGGCATTGAAACAGGACTCTATCCGGTGAAACACCAAGCGTTCATTACCAAACGATTACCATTGATTGGAAAAGACGGTGATGCGCTGGGCATGCTCATTGACCGCAGACGTTATAAGAACTTCACCGCCGTTTATGGACAGCAATTGGCTGAAACAGGGCAAATTATTGGCTGTGCTTCACCTGCTTGCGATCCTGTGGAAGCCAGACAAGATTTGCGGGTGAACTCCAAAGAGTTTATGGAAATTGTCTCCGAAATATTCACCGACTGGATTCCGCAGTTGGGTGGCGTAACCTTCCAAGCATTTTGGTCGGGATATTACGTGGAGCCCCGCTATATTGTTGATCCCGAAAACGGTTTGCTCGTAGGTATGCGCGGACACGGCTTTATGCTGGGACAATACTTAGCTAAAATTTATGTGGACAAACTGTTAGGAAAACCTGTTCCTGAATATTTAAACCATTTGGCGTTGAAAGGAAAAGGGCTGAGTGAGGCGGCGTTTAAGTAATGGAAAATGGATAATTTCAATCTTACTTTAGTTTCCTCTTAAACAAATTAGAAACAATTTTCCCCAAATCATCCAATGTCTCTAACGGATCCACTAAAACGGAAGGATTTTTTAGCCCCACATGCGATTCATCCATTACACCCGCCTGCATTGGATAGATGAGAATAAAGTTGGTTTCTTTAAAATATTTATTCAAATAATGGGGTATCTTATTCATATTCACATTGTAAGAGGGACGCTCTCTGCGACTTAAAACCAAAATTAAATTGTCGTCCGGTCTCACATCGCGCGATAAAATCAGAAAGTCATCCCATTCTTCAAAAATATGAAACTCACAATTAACAGGGTGTTTTTTGTTCACATCCTTAATATATTTTAACGTTTGTTCTGTAGAATAGAAAACCAATTTAGAACTTGTGTTTTTGGCAATATTCCAAACTTTGAGCAACCAAAATGGAAATCCGATCTCTTTTTCGGCGCGGTCGGGCACAATAATTAAATGTCTTTTTATGGTAGATATAGGTTGAAACGGCTTGTATATCAAAGTAGTGGTATTTGATCTTGTGAGGATACCTTCCGTTAAATTTCCCAAAAAGTTGGAAGAAAAACCTTTGTTTTTTTGCAATCCTAATATTAAATCTGTGATTTTATGTTCTTTAACCACGCTTGTGATGCCATTTACCACATTAAGGTCATAACGTAAAAGCTCTTTCAGAATCACGTCAGCGGCGGAAGCAGTGTCGGCAGCTTTTGTCAATATCTTCTTGGCGCTTTTATCGGCAATAGTATCGGGTTCGTTTGTGTTAATTACTGTTAATGCAAAAACACCGTATTTGTTTACTTTCGATTTCACAGTGAGCGAAAGGTTGATCATTTCTTCCACCGTTTCAATGCTGTTGACCGGTATGAGAATTTTTTCCGGTTGTTCATCATTCTCTTTTTCTTCTTCAGATGTGTTGAGTAGTGAGATGTTCTGCGCGCCTTTTTGCGCCACGATGGAAGCCATGGTGCAGGTAAACAAAATCATTAAAATAGCGCCGTTCAAAATACTTTCGTTGAGGAGTCTTCCGGGCTCCAATATGGCATCAAAACCGAGCAAGTCAATAGTTTCTTGTGTTAGTATAATGTTGTAGCCCACCAAAACCACCGCTAAGGTGGCTGCAGCCTGAGCATTACTTAACCCAAAAATCAAGCGCCGTTCATCTCGCGAAAACCGGAACGTTTTTTGGGTGAGCCAAGCAGCCAGAAATTTAGCTGTTGTAGCAATAATAATCATGAGAGTTGCTACCTTAAGTGTTTCCCAATCTTTTGTAAATGCGTGATAATCAACCAACATCCCTACGCTAATCAAGAAAAATGGGATAAACAGTGCATTCCCCACAAACTCAATCCGGTTCATAAGCGGGGAGGTATGCGGAATGAGACGGTTTAGCGCTAAACCCACTAAGAAAGCTCCGATAATAGGTTCTATTCCTGCAACTTCTGCTAAATATGCACCTAAAAACAGCATCGCCAATACAAATATATATTGTTGAATATTATCATCATTTCGTTTAAAAAACCATCTGCAAATGATGGGAAAAACAAAAATGACCATTAGACCATAAATGAGAATAAAAATAGATAATTTGACCCAAAAGGCGTACTCGCCAAACAACATGAACCAGAAATTATTATTGTTGGGTTCTTCCGGAGTTATCATTTTTACGATAACTGCCAGCACCAGCAACGCCAGGGTGTCGGTAATCACTGTTCCGCCAATGGCTACATTAACAGCTCTGTTTTTAGTTACCCCAAATTTACTGAGGATAGGATAAACAATCAGCGTATGCGAAGCAAAAATACTTGCCAGCAAGATAGAGTTTAACAGTGGGAACTGTAGCACATAATAGGCGCCCAAAAAACCTAAACCAATGGGAATGGTGAAAGTATAAAACCCGAAAACCGCACTTTTAAAACTGTTTTTCTTAAATTCGTGCATATCAATTTCCAAGCCGGCGAGGAACATAATATATAGCAATCCCACTGTTCCGAAAAGGATAATGCTGCTGTCGCGCGCCATTAGATTAAATCCGTTGGGACCGATGATGGCGCCCGCAATAATGAGCCCTATCAGATGCGGTATCTTAATTCTGTTCAGCAATATAGGGGCAAAAAGAATGATTCCCAAAATCACTGCGAAGATGAGCACAGGGTTCTCTAATGGCAATGTAAATGAAAGGTTTAATAAAAACATAAGAGTCGTTTTTCGAATGGCAAAAATAGATTAAAAAACAAACTACTGAATGGCAAAAAATATATTTTCGCGCCCTGAATGATGAAGAAAATAATACCCCCTGTTTCCTTAGACCTTATTGAAAAAGAACTCACAGAAGACAAGTTTTTGCGTGAAACGAACGTAGGTCATAATTCTATTTTTATTGTTACGGCGCACGATTCGCCCAATGTGATGCGAGAGATTGGACGTTTGCGCGAGATCACCTTCCGCCAAGCCGGCGGCGGCACCGGAAAAGAAATGGATATTGATGAATATGATACGGCTGAAATTCCTTTTAAACAGTTGATTGTTTGGAATAACGAAAACAAAGAGATTGTAAGTTCCTACCGTTTCATTTGTGGCAAAGATGTGCCGTTAGATGAAAACGGCTATCCACACACACCCACTTCTAAGCTGTTTTATTTTTCCAAAAAATTTATTGAAGGTAAATGGTTAAAAACGATAGAGTTGGGGCGCAGTTTTGTGCAACCAAAATATCAAGGCACCACCAACCCGCGTCAAGGATTGTTTTCATTAGATAACCTTTGGGACGGCTTGGGCACTTTGGCAGTGGATTACCCTGATGTTAGTTTCTTTTTGGGAAAAATGACGATGTATAACAGTTACAACCGTTTAGCAAGAAATTTGATACTGTTCTTTTTGAGAAAATATTTCAAAGGCGACAAAAATTTGATTGCGCCCTATAACCCCATTTCAGGGGATAGAAGAAAACAAGTATTCCATTCTATTTTCAGAAATGGTTCTTATAAAGAGGATTTTAGGGTGCTTAACGAGAACGTTCGGGATTTAAAAACCTCTATTCCGCCCCTTATCAAAAGCTACATGTCGCTTTCATCGAAAATGAAGTGCTTTGGCGCCTCCGCCAATCCGGAATTTGGACCGGTTGAAGAGATCGCTATCATGATCAAAATTGCTGATATTAATGAGGATAAGAAGAGACGGTATATTTATTCTTATAAGAAGAAGGAGCGGGGTAGGGGAGAAAAGTTGAAAAGGGCAAGAATAAAATGGAAAACTATAGAAACAGCTTAAATTTTTCGCTAAATATTCTAATTTTGCCCCCAAAAACAAAAAAAGTTAAACTGCGCGCTAACTCTTTGAAAAAGAGCGTTTGCAGTAGAAATGTAACATGAAAAACAGCATCAAAGTAGGTATTGATATTGGTTCGACCACTATTAAATTTGTGGCTTTAAATACGGAAAATGAGATTGTTGCGTCGAATTATCAAATTCATCATACACAGTATCTTCCTTTATTAAAATCAATATTTGCCGATTTACACACTCGGTTTGGCAATGTGCCGTTGTCCATTGCTTTAACCGGCTCTGCAGGCATGGGCGTTTGCGAACGTTACCACTTACCCTTTGTGCAAGAGGTGATTGCTGAAACCGAATGTGTGAAGCAAAATTATCCGGAATGCAAAACCATCATTGATATGGGTGGCGAAGATGCTAAAATTGTGTTCTTGAGAGAAAAAGCGATTCCCGAAATGCGCATGAGCGGAAACTGCTCCGGCGGAACCGGCGCTTTTTTAGATCAGATGGCAGTGTTGCTCGGCTGCTCTACCGAACACTTGAGCCACCTCGCCGAAAATAGCACCCGTACCTACAACATGGCTTCCCGTTGCGGCGTCTT
>WQSU01000144.1 GCA_009787675.1 Lentimicrobiaceae bacterium | reverse complement strand
CGATGCCAAAGCCAATCAGTTTTCTTATTAGCCTACCTGTTGAAAATGCGCGTGCGATACATTATGTCGAAAATTTGAATCGTAAGGAGCGACTATTTAATCACTACCAACCGCTTCACAACCACTTCACCTGTCTCGGAAAGGAGTCGTACAAAGTAAATACCATTTTCGTAATTTTTTACATTCCATTGCAATTTTCCGTTCACGTTGTGGTATTCGGCTAAGTGGCGCCCCTGTATGTCGTAAATTTCTACACGGTTCAGCCCGTCGCCTTCAATGGTAACATTTCCGTTGGTGGGGTTGGGGAAAAGACGATAGGATGCAGTTTGAATGTTGGTAATACCCACATAGTTTATGGTAACTTCAACGCCATCCGTCAAATCAGATTCTTCGCACATAAGTTCATAAACAGCGGATACTTTGTAGGTATAGGTTCCGTTTTCCAACGCCTCATCGTGATATTCCTTAGCAGTTATGAGCGCATCATTAAGTTTTACTTCATCACGATAGATGTTGTAACCTAAGAGAGATCCTTTACCTTTGGGTTCGCTCCAGGTTAATATAGCGCTCTTTTCTTCATCAATAGCTATTCCGTTTAGTTCTTCAGGTATCTCGCAAGGTAGTATGATGCAAAGTACATTAGACATTTGAGGAATAGACGACTCTACATTTCCATTAAAAACAGCAGTAACATGATATGCGAAAACACCTTCCGCATTTGCTTCCGAAAAAGTGGTTTCCGTAAGCGGCGTTTCATTTAAAAGCGCTCCGCCACGATAAACATTGTAGCCCTCCGGAGTTTCTTCTTGTGGTGCGTTCCATGAAACTATAATATCATTTTCATTGTGAGTTGCAACTACATTTTGAACCGGCGGAATCTCAACAATGTTAAATGTATAGTCGTGGGTCTGTCCGTAAGTATGACCAGTATATGGCGTAAAATTAGGGTCATTATAGACTGTACGCAATCTGAAACGATGTGTTCCGGGAGCAACTTTTTGAGGTATTGTAAATTCTTTTGTATATTCCACATTTGCCGTTGGGCAATTGAGTTCTATTATCCGTTCGTTATCGTCAAAATAATTATTACCGTTAAAATCAAACCAACCCCTTACAGGATTTGGATAAGCAACTTTTACTTTAAGGGTATATTGTTCTCCGGGTTCAAATGCAGCTATAATATTCGTAAAATCCTGATATCCGTTTGATGCACATGCAGCATTTGTATTGTTAATGATAACAGATTGATCGGAATTTTTAACTATAATAACGGATGTGAATTTATCATTGGAATTACAACCCGTAGTTCCCGGATTCGTGTAATTAGCCTCTCCTGATTTAGATAATGTAAACGATTTTGCATAGGAGCGTTCATATTGAGCATCCAGTAAAAGTTCAAAGCCCGCTTGATGACTAAAAGGCACATCACTTGTAACAATGTAATAGGTAAATTCAATACTTTCTCCTGCGGGCAATAATTTACCCGGAAGCGCTATTTCTTCGCAAGCCAATGAAACATATTGACTTAATATATCCAAAACACCTTTTACGGCGTAAGCATCTGCGCCGCCCTTATTGGTAACTACAGCGGTCAGCGCTGCTACTGTTTCTTTTTCTAAGTCAGCATTTTCTACGCCATTTAGCAACACTTTTTCTAATGCAAAAACAGGAGCGTAAGCCTTTAGGGTCATTTTACTTTCCCAACTTCTTCCTTTACTGTTTTCCGTTGCGATTAGATTCACAAGGAAATTTTTATTATTGGGGATATCGTTGGCAATGGTAACATTGAAGTTTACGGTTGCCGTTCCGTCAGGCGCTATATTTCCACATGTT
Organism: Lentimicrobiaceae bacterium; assembly: GCA_009787675.1. Classification (GTDB taxonomy): domain Bacteria; phylum Bacteroidota; class Bacteroidia; order Bacteroidales; family WCHB1-69; genus WRNX01. The sequence continues at coordinate 4,911 of WQSU01000144.1, read as the reverse complement.
GCAGTGGCATTGTTAATGGTGATTTGCGGGTCGTCGCAGGAGATCGTTACGGTTGCCGGTTGGTTAGGTTCAATGCCTACATTTTTCAAGGTAACGGTAATTTCCCTGTTGGTAGAAATATAGGTTAATCTATTTTCTTCTACTACGGAATATCCAACAGGAACAAGATAAGGACCTTCAGCAGGCACCACCATCACTACATTTTCATAGCGCAGGAAATTTTGTCCCGTAATTACAACATTTATTTCTGTGTTAGGTATTAAGGTAGAGGGAATTGTCATTACTTGCATTTCGCCTGTAGCAGTAGCCACAGCAAGAATCTCAAGTGTTCCGTCTATTTCTGCCGTAAGCGCTATCAAGGCGCCTTCATTTGCTGCAATCATGAAATTTGACACTCCTGCCAAAGCAACTTCCGCATGGGATACATTGAGCGCTTGGGGTACTTCCGTGAAAATTCTTAAGAATACATCCGAGTGTGCCGTAAACATTTGGTAGGTAATATTTTTGTCGCCGGAATTGTAGGGCCAGTTGCTCTGGTACAAGAAATATTTTCCGGAAACATTCCCAAATGCGGGCATCCAATTTCCGGAATAAGCGGCTGCATGTGGACCTTGAAATCCGTAGGAAGGCATAAAATTGGGGTCAAACAAATCGTACATTCCCCATGCAAAAGCATCATTCACAAAGGAAAAAGAAACCTCTGTAGGTCCCAAATAGCCTACACAACCTGCATTTCCTCCCTGATAGGTATGACGATGAAATACCTCGCCAAAACAGGGATAACTATGGTTGAATTTTCCCGTCAAGCAATTGATGGTGAAAAGATAGGTCATTTTGCCCACATTTGTAAGTTGGCTGATGTTGGGCGTAGTAAAATCCGGTTCTCCCCATCCATCTTCAAAACCGTGGTCTCTATGTTGAAGAGCAAAAGCGCCATTGTTTACCGCAGTTACTACTTGTGCTGCCGTTCCGCCGCTCCAGCCGCCCAGTTCGGAAGGTGTTGCTGGAATGTAGCCTGTACCGTTAGGACCAAAATAATTAACGATCATGGATGTATTTTGATTGGATGACCAGCTATTTCCGGGTGTTCCTTGATAAATGGCATTGATCCTCACCGGAGTTTTGCCTTGATTACGCCAGTATCCTCCTGCCACCTCAGAACAGAGCTGAAACCAGCGTTCGGTTTGCCAGCCTAAAGCAGTGATAGGTTTTTGATAGTAGCTTGGATCCATACACGGCTGTGTTTCATACTCTAAAAACTTACTCACCAAAATTGCCATTTGAGTCTCGTTTTCGGCAGCCATTCTGCTAAAAACCATTTCAGGCAATAGATTTCCGTTAATATCAGCGTATTGATTATCGGTAATACAACTGCCACTATAGTCATGTGAGATAGTTTCAGCGGGAATACCCAGCGACATGTTGGTATTGTGGTCTGCCATCAGCAATACAGCAACCGGAGGAATATCCCAAGTGTTATAAGCATTATGGATATACGATTTTAACTGGGTAGTAGTTGAAACACCCATTTCATCCAATCTCATAATTTTGGTATAAATACCCTGTTTGGTTCTAAAATCTTTAATCTGTTCGGCATACGGTTGAAAATCTTCTCTGTTTGGAATAATAATCAAATATTCACATCCTTCCCCATCTTTAGAACTTTTGGCGGGATATTCAATTTCAGGAAGAGATTCATAGTTGAGAAAGGCATTTTTTAAAATTGGGTCAAACCATGGTGAACGGTATTTAGGATCATCAAACGCTCTTGACCCTCCAATATATTCCACCTCTAATTCTATAGTACGAATCACAATTAGTTCTTTTGTAACAGAATTGAATTGAAACGGTGTAATTCCCACTACCACTGCATTTACTCCTCTGATACTTGTAATTTCAGAAATTTCAACAGGATTTTGCGGGTAAAACTCATCAGCGGAATAAGTTCTCTCGTCTTTCACATAGTCGGTAACCGGTTCTTCGGGAATTGCCTGTATTCTCAACGCAGGGGCGATATTGATATCTCCAAGGGTTTCAGTCTCCATACTTTTAATAGAAACTTTCACTTCCGCACCTTGTGGAATTGCCACAAACCGGCTGATACGCGGCAAGTTGGGCATTCCCGCTTCATTGGGAATAAAAACTCCTGATAAGGAGATTTCATGCATCGTTTCACCCCTATAGTTCAGAGGCATAACTTCGTAAGAATTGAGCGACAAACGGAGGGTAATACCGTTTCCATCGCGAAAATTAGAATAGGTCATTTCCTGAGCAAAAAGGCTGGAAACAGCCGTAACTATAAATAAAAATAACAGGGCTGGGGTAAATTTTTTCATCTGATTTTGTGGTTTAATTGTTTTTCAGGTGCGAAAATAGTATAATATTATTACAAAGTATATTTTAAAAGAGGATTTTTGAAAAAACTTGGGCAATGCTACGGCTTCGCCCAAGGATTCGGGTAAGAACTTTCAAAAAAGTGTCTTGTCCTGAAATACGTTGACCTTTTTTCGGGTTAATAATTGGTTTTTTAGTTTGTTTTTTTGTAACATCTTTGGTCTTTTTTTGCTTCTAACGAAGCAATGCGTTTTTTTAGGCATAAGCGAATGGAATAGAAAAAATGGAGGGAGATTAGGCTCTTCCTTTTTCCATTCCCTTCGGTCAGAATATTCCTGACAGGTCGGTCGCCACCGGATCCTGTTTTCGCTTCTTCTAACGGGGACATGTGCGGAGGGAACACGACCTTGACCATAGGAAAAGCGACTGCTAAAATTTCAAGTTGAGGCAATATTCTATATCCTTGAATAATGTTTTATATATTTTTTGGGTAGGGCGTACAAATTATTCATTTCTTCGCGGGTCTTGATTAAGATAAATTCAATCAACCCATTACATTCTAAAAGTTCTTCTATTGTATGTTCAACGTCATCAAACAGACAGCTGATATTTCCACCTTTGTTTACTTTACAATCGTATATTTAATAAACTAAACGATATTCAGGTTTATGTCCAAACGGAATTTTATAAAAACCTTGAAAATTCCCTTTCAATTTTTCGCCTTGAAGAGTTCCATCTTGAATTTGATCTTCAATATCCAAAACATAATTTTGAATACCGGAATTCATTTTTTTGAAATCACGCTCAAAACTACTCCGATAAGCAACTTTATAAGCCATTGGTTACAAGTATTTCGCGTAAGGAGTTTCCAGATTTAATTCTTGGGGTTTTCATTGCATCGCAAATAGCGTGCTCCAATTCTTTTTCCCTATCCATAAAATTGACGAAATCACTACTTCCGTCAATACCTTTAAGGAATTTCAAAAGTGCTTTTCCGTTTGCTTTCTTGTCATTTATTGCAACATAAACCATAATATTAAGATATTTAATTTGGGCACGAAAATAAGACAAATTTCAATTTGGAAGAAAAATTATTTTTCTTTTTTCAACCTTTCAATACTGGTTCAATTTTCCTAAGTGGGTGATGGGTGGGCAAAGGCAGTTATAAGTTGGGCTAAGATTTGCAAAGATTTTGCTTTCGGGCATTATCTCGGGCGACTAACCTTTGCCACAAAACACTATTTTTTAACCTTTTATCATAATAGGTACGCAACTCAGGGAAACTCATATCTTTTGTTTCTTGATAAATTTTTGCCTGAATTTCTTCTTTCATTTTTAAGCAATCAAATTTCTTTTCCATAATTTATTAATTCTTTGGGGTTTCTAATTTCAAGTGTAAAATAACCATTTTTCAAATTTACAGCGTTATAGCCTTTTATGCGAATAAGATTTACAATGTGTTTAAAATTAAAGCTTGCCAAAACATCTACTTTGTTGATGGTTGCCAATGCTATATGTCGGCAATCATCTAAACTTGTTTGTCCAATCACTTTTTCAGCGATGTATTTATCGGCAAGTTCTTTCGCTTCGTCTGTCAATGGCACTTTTTCAAAACACTCATCGGGATAGTTATCTAACAATGTTCTAACTCTTTCAGGTGCATCCACTAATTCGTCCGTAAGTACTTCGGAAATTACAAAAACAATCTCTTTATTTTCAAGCCGTTGAAAAAGCAATTTGGTCTCTTTTTCAAATTCTGTATCAAAAAATCCGCCTACTATTGAAGTATCAATATAAATTCGTTGTTGTTTCATTTTATTTTATTATTTTAATTACGCTGCAAAAGTCGAAAAAATTTTCAAATACGCAAATACGTTTAGAAATTCNGTGTAATTTTCCATAAGGTNTTTCATAGAAAATTGCCATTTCGGAAGTAATTGTCTGATTAACTGTTCGCATGAAGTGCCATTGTTTCTAACGTCCCAGCGGCTTGGCGCAGGCGGGGCTTCCACTGCCGTTCGGACGGGCGATAAACTTCCAAATTCGCACAAATTTTCAAGCGAGCCACTGCCCCGCTTGCGCCAAACCGCCCGTTATATGCCGTTTTTTCTGTATTTCAATTTGTTACTTTTATTTCTTTACCTGAAAATGTACCGTATGGTTTGCCTGAAACATCGACTGTTTTATAGTAATCTGCAAGCATTTTCAGTACGGTGTCAATGTCCTCTTTTTCTTCGATTGCTAATTTGCCATCTTTTACATTAATTTTAACACCGTATTTCTTGCAAACTTTCTGCATTTGCTTTATATCCTTTTCTGAAATTGTTTTATAATTTCCTGCTCGTGCAATGCGGACAAGTTTTTTGTGAATAGCAGGATTATCTTCTATTTCTTTTTCGATTTTATCTAATCCTTTTATCATTTTGGTACTTTTCATATCTTCAACAACTTGTTGTGCTTCTTTTTTGTATTCTTCGAGACCTTTGCAAAACGAACTTCTTTTTATTTTTTCTTAATTTTTTTTGTTTTCTTTTGATTTTTGGAATTTATTTTTACATTTTTATGATTTTTCTTCTT
>WQSU01000143.1 GCA_009787675.1 Lentimicrobiaceae bacterium | reverse complement strand
CCGATGCCAAAGCCAATCAGTTTGCTTATTAGCCTACCTGTTGAAAATGCGCGTGCGATACATTATGTCGAAAATTTGAATCGTAAGGAGCGACTAATTACGTTTCAGTCTCATTGCTACAATGGCGATTGTTCCGTTTCCCATGCTTATTATAATGTTATATAGTTTTTGAAAAATAAGACAGAAAAGCAGCCGTATTGTTGTACATTCGCTCTACTATTTAAAATGCAGTTGTGTTTGTTTATATAAATCCATTCCGGGTACATCATCATACATTGATGCAAGTTTTTCTCTTAATCCAAAAAGCCGTTTTTCTGCTGTATCAACTAATTGTGAAAAAGTTGATACAAAAACTTTTCCTTCATCATTATCTCCAATTTTAGCAGTTCTTTGAATATTATCGGCAACACTATCTCCGACAACAAAAGCATTTATTCTTGCTTTCTGAAATGAAGAAATTAAATCCATTGAATAGCCTTGCGCTTGAAAAATTTCCTCTCGTGTAATTTTATAACCTCCTCTTTTTAATTCGACTATCAGGATTTTGTTAATTGTAGATAATTCTATTTCGTCTGAAAATTCTTCTGTTCCGGTAATTGCCATTGTTGAATTTTCTAAACATACAATATCTGGACGCTTCTTATAATTTATGTCTTTTCGTTGAATAGCTTTGTCCTTAAATAAAGTACCTATTACAGTTTGCAGTTGACGGTTAGATATATATTCTGCTGAATCATATTCGGGGCCAAATAACCATCTTGCCTCTGTTACCAGAGGATGTAATATGTGCAACTCATTAATGTTAGCATCTTTTGAAAGTTTTCTAATTGCTTCTATTACTGTTAATCTTCTATCTATCTCATTCAAAACAGCCAATGCATCTTTTACTGTCCATTTGTTAAGTAATTGATTTAATCCCTCAATATCATCTTCATTCAGTAATGCTAATTTGGCTAAAAGTTCTTTTCCGCTTTTACTTTTTTCTAAATTAATAATTGCATCAACGGCAAGCATTACAGATTCCTGTTTCGCTTTTGGCGTATTTATAGAAATATTTTCTATAACCTCATCTATTTCGTAGAGAGTTAAAGGTGAGGCATCTTTTAATTTTTCTCTAAATTCCTGCTTTATAATTGCTTTCGTTTCATCAATAGAAAAACGAGATAACTCTGTGATTTTTTCATTAACATAAGTAGAAACTGCATCGTAAACTTTTTGCATTGTTTCGCTATTTTTGAATCCAGACCAATCTTCTTTTACTTCTTCGGACAAATCGTTTGTGGATACTACCACGGTGTATCTTTTTGCCAATGTTGTTCTTCCGTCAAAATTACTTCTTGTCCCAAAATCCACGAAGGCTCTCCAACCAATCGCCCGCCTTGCCAAAAGGCAATACCTTGATAGATAGATTTTCGCAGTGCTTTTTGAGAGTCAATGAAATACGCCATTAACGAAATGTCCGTATCAGGTACATTGATTGTGGTTTGGTCTAAAAAACCCTTCAAGTCTTCTAATTGTAAACTTACTCTATTGATTTCTATCTTAAATTGCGGATCATGCAAAAATTTTGCTGCAATAATATCTCTAATTCGTTCAATATTAGGCAAATTTTGCAACACAATAACTTCTAATTTTGTACCGTGAGCCATTTTATCTGCATTACTTTCTTCTTCATTAGTAATTGCAATCGGCATATCTTTAATTTGCGTAGTAACTGTTAGGGTAAGGTTTTTCCCGTCTTTAGTTGTTTGGATATAGTATTCATTATCATTAAAACATAACAAACCATGCCTGCCAACACCGTTTCTTCCGTAAGCAAATCTTGTTCCTTGTATTCCAATAGGAAAAATTACTTTCTTTCCTTGGTGTTTTATTCTGTCATAGCGTAATTTCATCCATCTGTTATGAAAGTCCTCTTGAGACATCCCGACGCCGTTATCTTCTACAGTCAATTTCTGTCCTTTTTCACTTGGAATAAAGATTTTGACTTCGGTAGCGCCTGCATCCCACGCATTAGCAACTAATTCAGTTAGTGCTGTTTCAGGTTGCGACACTATACCACCCAAAGAGCGAACGAGATAGTCATCTTCAAAAAGAGAACCGTGTATAATTTTTTCTTCGGGCATAGTATCTGTATAAATTAGTATATCAAAATAATCCGTCTAAAATTTCTGGTAAATCAACATCCAAATCGCCGCTATAGTCTGTATGCGGGATGTGCAATTTTTCCAAAGCCAATTTAAAGCGTTTGTAGCCGTCCTTGTCTCGTAGTGCAATCCAACTTACGCCTAATTGGTCACATTGATTTTTGTTTTGTTGTGAAAGAGTGTCGGCAACAAACACATTACTATCACGAGCAATAATCGCGTCTGCACTTTCGGGATTTCCTTTGCCCATTAGCTTGACTTCGCACAAATACTCCTTGTCCTCCTTGAGTAAATAAGAATCAACTTCTCTATCAACCTTTTTGCCTCTGTCTTTTACGAAATGTGAGGCATTGTAGTTATTTTCAGGAACTTGATATAATTTGCATAACGTCAGCATCAGATATTTTTCGGCACTTTTTCCTGCCGTACTCCACAAACCGCCACGCAAGGCAGCTCGCTTTACCGCCAAAGTGTTGATAACTATCAAACTTTCTGACACATTCAAATCAACTGAAACGCCTTTCATTTTGATTGTCAAAGTCAAGTCAATTTCTTTTTCCATTTCGACAAGCGCCTGAATACTACTGTAAAGTGATTCAAAGTGTTCGTTTGCAGCTTCAATGACAATCGTTTTTGTAGCTGCTCCGTACATATTGCTGATTGTCTTTTTGTTCAGACCTGAATTTATTGCAATATCATCCGAAGGCAAAGCCTCATCCATAAACGCTTTCTTATACCAATCAATCGTTATTTCTTCGGAATCCAATTTTGCGTAAGCAATTTTCTTGAAAAAATCTACTGCAAATTGCAGAAATTCAGCATTTATTAAATTAACAATCTCAATTCTGTAATCCTGCGACTTGATTATTCTTGTGATTATGCTTTTTACTATTTGGTCTGTCAGTGTCATTTTGCTACTTCTTTAAATTGTTCTAATGATAAAAATTGGGTTTTACGCTCTTTAAATAATTGACTGTCTTTTTGCTTTGATTGCATATATTCAAAGTATTTCGGCTCTTGTTCGGTTAGAAAAAATGAGCGGTCTAATGCTTTGGCGGTTCTTCCCATTGTACCACTGCCTCCAAATGGGTCAAAAACCAAATCGCCTTTGTAAGAGTAGTATTGTATTACTCTTTTGCACAATTCAACAGGAAAAATAGCCGAGTGTACTTTATCAAAGCAGGGGTCTATTTTCCAAACGTTTGTAGTTTCGTAACCGTCTGCGACTTTACTTTCCTCAACTGTTTTATAATCGTAGCTGCGTATGTTCCAATCCAATAATTTTTCAGTAGATTTTCGATAAACCATTAAATATTCTGTTACAGAATTGGGTTTATATCCCAACGGTTTACGATGTTGCATAAATCCTCCAACACGGTTTTTAACGCTTGCTTCAGGTTTTAACCAAACAATATCATCAATAAATTCCCAACCATTTTTTACTAAATAAGGGTGTAAATCGAACGGAATACCGTAACGTTTACTTGAATGCGAACGACTTACACGAGGAATAATTATTGGCGAAGTATTGACAATCAAAAATCTGCCTTCTTTTGTAATTCTATGTGTTTCTTGAAAAACCCTATCTAAGAATTCTAAATATGCTTGGTAACTCGGATAAATTGAATAGTCGCGAGCGTTATAGTACGGTGGCGAAGTAAAAGTCAAATGCACACTTTCATCAGGTACAAATTTAAGCGCCTCTAAAACATCTGCATTTACAATTACATTTTTAAGAAAATCGTAAGTTTCGGCATGAGGCAAAGCACTTTCATTCTTTTTTTCTTTGGCAAAATATTCTTTGTAAATCACATTCCGCACCATTTCATTTTCATGATTTACAAGCGGTCGCAAATGCTCTTCAACTTCTTTATCTTTTTCAAAAACCAATAAACCGCGTATAGCTTGGCAAATAATTTTCGGGTCAGTATCGCTTAAAAAACTGTATAAAATTGGTTTGTTGACACATTTTCTTTGTCTGCCAATGGAAGAGACTATTTCTCGCCTTACTCCAGTGTCTGTCTCTGTTTGATAAAACTGATAAAGAGTTGCTGTATCCGATTGACCATTTAATTTTCCTAAATTTTTTACAGCATTGAGCCTGACTTGAGAATGGTTATGACTCAGAAGGTTATATAGAAAATCCGGATTGAAATTTTTAGGAAGTTGTCCTAAACTTTCAAGGATATAGTTGATAGCACCCACATCGCGTTGAGCATTAATTAGGGTGTGGATTTCTCCATTCCCTTTATGTTTCAGTTCAGTAATGTATTCTTTTGTAAGCATCTTAATAGGTTTTTTAGTAATTGCAAAGATATTATTCTTTTCCAAATTGCCCCTTTGTTTTTTAATATTTTCCGTAATCCATCTGCCTTTTTTGCTCACCGGCAACCTCCTTTTTTGCAAAGGTCTCATCTCTTTTTAAAACGGAAACCCACCCCAAAAATAGGGGCGTTCCATTTTTTTACATTCGCCAATATATTTAGCTTCGATTCTTTTAAATTCTTGATTGTCAATTATTTTCCTTTTTTTCTTAACGTCAGGCTTTTGAATTTCTATCCTTTCATCGGAAAACAAAATATGTGTGGCTGTGTACACCACAGCTCCGTTGGCTTCGTTCACTTCGAGAATCATGCCGGGCAAACCGCAATATCTGTCCGGACCGGCAGAAACAGGTAAATCCAATGCAAACCATGCAATCACCTCTTTTCCTCTTATTGTATCAAAGTAGGAAGCATTCATGCAGATACGCCCGGCAACCTCTTTCATGTCGTTTTTAATTTTCCAGTTTTGGCAAACAATAGAATCTTGAAGCGCGTAGTCTTTGCTCAATACGGTCATAATATCAAGCATTTCGTTTGTTTCCCTGTTCCTATAAATAAAATAATCTTCTCCCCTACTCCACGTATGTTCATCATCCGGCTTTTTCTCGTAGCGAGATTCCCAAACATTAAACTTCAGCTCTGCTTTCGTTTCCCATTCATTATCACCTGACCAGGTATAGGCATAGCGATCTCTATACGCTTTGGAAAGATATTCACAAGCCGTTATTTTTTTTACCCAATTATGTGTAACTGTATAAGTCACAACCCCATTTTCTTGACAAAAGCAAAAATTACCTGCCAAAAAGACGATTAACATTAATAAAGTGGTTCGTTTTATCATAAGTGTTTGTTTTTAGGTGGATAGGTGGATAGGTGTAAAGGTGGATAGGTGGATAGGTGTAAAGGTGGATAGGTGGATAGGTGGACAGGTGGATAGGTGGATAGGTGGATAGGTGGATAGGTGTAAAGGTGTATCTCGTAATTCCTAATTCGTAATTCCTAATTCGTAATTCCTAATTCGTAATTCCTAATTCCTCACCACTCTCGTCTGCGTTCTTTGGTTTCCGGTGTTTTTCACTTCAAATCCTTTTATGTTATACGAAACCGTAAGCATAAAATAGCGAGCAAGGGTTGGGGCAGTGCGGTATTCTGTGTAATTCACTGCTGCCGTGTTTCTTATATATTCATTTTGGTTTAAAATATCCACGGCGGCGGCACGTAACTCCCACTGGTTTTTCTTCCCAATTACTTGTCGTACAGATAGATTTAATATATGAAAATCTTGGATAAAATCAAGTTTCTTATTGGTGTAATTGCTAAACCTGTAAGTACCCTCCAAATATGTTTTTTTAAACACCTGCCATTTGGCGTTAATGTTGGCAGAGTAATTAATATAACTTTGATTTCTATCTATTTGAATGGAATATTGGGTGAATGTTTGCGAGATACTTGTTCCTGCGTTAAAAGTTAGTTTTTGCCCTATCGTTAAATTTAACCCTATATTTCCACCATAACCTTTTGAATTGGTAATGTTTTCAACAGTATTGATAAAAACCGGCGAATTGCTGATTCTTCCGTTAACGGAGACATTCATAGTCAATACCGTCTTCACAATAGGAAAGTTAGTCCAAATGTATGAAGAAAAACTATTTCCCCCTTTTACATTACTGGGTGTGGAAGTGGTAACATAGCCTTGTTCTGTCAAGTTCGTAATTTGATTATAAACGATTTGATTTTCATAAAACTTCATATCCGTATTGAACGAAATATTAACCATGGAGGCGCTATTCCAATACCACATTCTAACGCCTGCATTATGAAAACGTTCCGGCGTCAAATAGGGATTGCCCTCTATCTTATAAAGTGTATTTGATAAATTGGGCATGGGAAACAGGTAGGAAATATCGGGCTCAGCAATATCATAAGAGTAAGAAAGATCAAGACTCACACTTTTAGGAAGTTGCATATAGGATGAAAAATAAGGGATAAAATTATTATAAGATCTGGGCGGAAATCTCTCAAGCCCTGACGTCTCTGTTTCGCAAGCGCCTTTAAGAACTAACGATTGAAAGGCTGCCCCGAAAGTAAAATTAATACCATTATGCCCATAATTGAGCGATGTTCCTACTCTATTATAGAGTGTATTATTCCGATAATCAAGCAAAAGTGTATCAATAGAGTTGCCGGTCTCAAGATCAGCAGAGTGGTTGTTGTTACGGCTCGCCATGTTTTTAAAATTATAAAATCCTAATAATGAAAGTCTTTTCCCCAAAG
>WQSU01000142.1 GCA_009787675.1 Lentimicrobiaceae bacterium | reverse complement strand
GCCGCACTGTATCACCATGGCGTATTTTTCGATGTTTTCCACAGGGGTTAGTCCGGAAACGAAATCAAAATGCAGGGTTTTGCCCGTGTAGTCGGTGAGCCATTTCGGAATTTTCACTCTGCCTATATCCTCGCAAGAGGTGAGGTGCGTGCACGATTCCATAATAAGCACGAAATCACCGTCTTTTAAATTGTCAATTTGAGGTGTGCCTTGTAAATAGCGCTCATAATCGCCTTTAAATCGGGCTAATAAAATGCTGAAGCTTGTGAGCGGAATCTCTTGCGGAATGAGCGGCGCCACCGTTTTAAACACCTGACTGTCTGTGATTACCAAATCAGGCTTGGGCGCGTTATTGAGCCACTGCGCTATCTTGTCCTCTTTCAACACAACGGCAGTTGCATTTTGGTCTAAAATGGCGCGGATGGCTTGCACTTGCGGCAAAATGAGCCTGCCCTCCGGCGCTTCGCTGTCAATGGGGGTGATGAGTAACACCGTATCGTTTTCTTTTACAATACCTTCCAACAATGAATGGGTATGGTATGCCGAAACAGGCATCTTCTCCTTAATCTTTTCTATCAACTCAGACAGTCCTTTTCCTGTTTTGGCGCTTAAAGAGATTATTCTTTCATTTTCAATAGTAATATTCTTAATATCAACAATATCTGACTTGTTGTTGATGATGATAAAAGGCGTTTCCAGCGCCCGAAATTTGGCAACCCATTTTTCTTCTGTTTCATCAAACTGATAATTGGTGAGTACAAGTATTGCCAAATCAATCTGTTTCAATATGTTTTCGGTTTTTTCAACCCGTTTTTTTCCTAATTCGTTTTCGTCGTCCAAGCCGGCGGTATCAATAAGCACTACGGGACCGATGCCGAAAATTTCCATAGATTTTTTCACGGGGTCGGTGGTAGTGCCGGCAACATCGGAAACGATGGCGATTTCCTGCCCTGTGAGGGCGTTAATGAGCGCACTTTTTCCATTATTGCGCCGCCCAAAAATACCGATGTGAGGTTGAGAGTTGTAGCCTTTCATTTTTGTTTTTTATAAGTTACAAATGGTTTTATAATCACAATATTTGCAGTTTTCTACATCATTTGTTTGACAAAATGCAGTTTTTTCATCTAAAAGGGCAGAAAAAAGTTGTTTCAAATGAATTTCAAACCTGTGTAAAACAGGAAGCGTTAAAACGTGATCTTTATTAATTTCAGCATAATAGATATAAGCTTCATTTTGCTTGAACAACTCTTGAAATGCAATAATACCACATTGAATTTCAGTGGTTTGAACCAGCTTTTGTTGTGGGTTGTTTTGGTATAGGCAGGCATAACACAACAGTTGAAACAGTTGGGAATATTCCGGTTTTGCAAAAATTGTTTCAAAATCTTCCACTTTACATTGCAACTTTTTAGCATCCACTTTTCCTGTTTTATAGTCCAAAACGGTTACTTTGTTGTGGCGCATCTCTATGCGGTCTGCCGTTCCTTTCAGGCGCAATTTGTAGTTGTCAACCTCAATATCAGCCACTAATGGAATCTCCGTAGCGATAATTTGAAAGGGAGAAATTTCCCATTCTTGTTGAATGACTTTAATGTAATCTAAAATGCTTTTTTTGACAATTTGATAGAATAGAAACAGTTTTCCCTGTGTAATATCTTCATTTTCAATTTCAGGCTGGGTTTGAAATACGCGTGTCAGCACGTCATCCATATTTTCTTCAAAAGATGACAAAATAACGGCAAATTGTGCACTATTTTCTTGTAATGCTGCAAAAATTTCTTCCAAAATCTTGTGAATTACTGTTCCAATTACGGCGCTTTCATGGGTTTGGTCGAAACGCTCCGGAACGGTTATTTTTTCAATAAACTTCCAATAAAATTGCAGAGGGCATTGAATATAAGCCTTTAAAGATGTGGGAGAATATTCAAAATCAACAAGTTTTTTCAGTATGGGTTCTGTTTTTACAATGCTGATTGTGGCGTCGTTTACAGGAAATGAAAATGGAGGAACATATTGAAGATTAGTGAAATGAACGATTTCTTGCAACTGTTGTTTTTTTATTTCAAACGCCAACTGTTCTATAAACCTGCTTTTTTCCGCCAGCGTGGAGGTGGATTCGTTATCGTAAATGAGAAAAATGTTTTGTGCGCGTTGCAACAACCTGAAAAAATGGTATCCGAAAACGGCGTCTTTGCGCTGGTGTGTGGGCAACCCAAAATGCCTCCTGATGTCGTAGAGTAGCATTGAGGGTGCGGCTTTTCCTTTGGGTAGCACCCCTTCGTTTAGAGATAGAACGATAACATTTTTAAAATCAAGCATACGCGTTTCCAACAGTCCCATAATTTGCAAACCCTCGTGTGCATTTCCGGTAAAGGGAATGGTGGCAGCATTCAATTTTTCTTTAAGAAAATATTCAACTACAACAAAATCCAATTTTTCGGTCTTTGCAAAAAAGTTTTCTAAAAATGCAAAAATCTCTGCTAATAGCATATTAATTTGTTCATTTTCAAACTTTTGTAAAGTTATGATGAGATGTTGTAAAAATTCAAAACCTTGTGTTTTTAAATGATAAACCGGTTTTTGTTGCCTGTTGTTTTGTTTCTCATCATCAATGAGTTGCAGCAATTGTTGGGCAACGAAAGTGGCACGTAAAGGATAACCCATGGTAATGTTTGCCTTTTCGGTGTTGTAGGCGTGCACAAAGGGCAGCAACAGAGTTTCGTCGGCAAGTACCAGCACGGTGTCGTTCAAATTGCCTTGTTCCAGTTCAATTTTATTCAGTAGCTCAATGGCTTGGTAAATTTGCGCAGTGCGTTTGGGGGCGCCGATACAGGTAATCTGTTTAGGAATCTCCCTGTAGTGATTCGATTTGGGGAGTTCTGAAATTCTCAGCTTTTGTCTTATTTCTTCAACAAAAGTGCCGTATTTTTCATCATAAAAAATATCGACATCAAAATAAAATTCGGCGTTTTTATGTAGGCGGTAATAGTTCAAGACTTCTAATTCTGAGGGTGTTGCCGCATTAATTCCTGCGAAAATATAGCGAGAGATATTTTTACCAAAAGGGGTACCAAGAAGTTTACCATCTCTGTGTTCTCCGTGTCCTATGTGCTGAAAAACCTCCCTGTACACCATCCCCTCATACCCGATTCCTTCTGCACGCAGTGCTGCCGTAAACTCTAAATACAATTCTGCCAATTGATTATAAAACTTCAAATAGACCCTTTGCGCTTCCGTAAGCTGCTCCTTTCCAAAAGAGGTTTCCAACGTTTTTATTTCAGAAAGATTTGTAAAAACAACAGGGGCATCAGCCAAATGCAGGTCAATTTCGTTGATGTCATTCAAAAAAAGCGGCGCCCATGCTAAAAAAGCGGAGAAATCGTCATTTTTTTCAGGATTTTTTTTCTTATAGAGGTCAAACAGCCGCAGCAACAATTCGTCTCCATCAATTTTTTTAAGCACCGACAAACTCTCCATGAACTCATTAACAGACAATATATTTGGCGCAAAGACAGGTTTAGAAAAATGAGTTGCCAACTTTCGGAGCAGTTCCCGCCTTGCGCGCTTGTTGGGAACCACCACAATGGTGTTTTCCAACGGTGTTTCGCTGTGGGTTGCTATTTTTTCGGCGAGGTGGGCGAGAAATGAGGAGGGGAGAGACATTATTATCATTTATATTGAGGTGCAAAGTAAAATAAATTTAGATATGAGAATTAAAGTTCAAAATGCCGTATGTTCGGCGTGATAACTTTTATTCTGTTGTATGGGTATGTGGTAGCATATTCATTTTGAATTACTTTCTCGTATTTCTAATGCATTGGATTACAATTTTTTCACCTATTATTCCGATGTGTTAAATATAGAATGATACCAAAGCAGCCTATTGTTGACTGTGGAAAATTTTTCCATAAAAAGTGGTAAAAAATTTCCATAAAATATTGGTGTACACTAAAATATTACTGTTATTTTTGCGGCATATTAAACCAAAAAAAATCAATATGAAAAAGAATCTATTAAATTTTAGTGTTAAGACCATTGCAGTAATGGCAATCTTAGTCATCTTTACTATGTGTAAAAGAGAAACAGAATGTCAAAAATGTGGACCGTCTCGAGAACCTGATGCCATTGAAAAAGTTACATTTAATATAGCAAATGAAACGCTTCAGGCAGAATTTGCAATTATGAAAAACGTAATTGACGGAAACAATAGGGAATCTAGTTATGTAAATAGCCCGAATGATAACCTGTTTCTATTTATAAAAAATTATTGTTTAAGTAAGAATATCACAGTAAACAATCAAACCATGTTTTTTGTCATATATTATGATTTCCTCATCACACAATCGCTTATAGTCATAGATGAAAATATTAAAGGCATCAGCGTATATAATGTAGAAGGGAAGACAATAATGCACCATTTGTTTGTAAAAAATGAACAATCAGAATTCTATGAAGTCGAAAATGTTAGGGTGGCTGTGCCAGCTATTGCAGGAGGATATATCAATTTTTACCTTAAAAATTATGTATTTACAGATTGTCAGAATAAGACAGATATTTGGATAGGAGGTAATTTTGCACGTGATGTATGGAAAAATAAAAGAAAATATGAGTCCACTCCTGTAAGATTTGAAATACGTAACAGTAAAGCACAAGTTGGTGCTTATAATTATACTTGTCAGAATGATTTCAATTGCCCTGCTGGAGCAGGAGCATGTAAATTTGATATGCTAGCATGGAAACATTATTGTCAAAACAGTACACCTATTTGCTCTGCAACTGCCGTTGACAATACATTGACCGTTGCACAAAAGATAGAGCGTACATTTATTAACATAGATTTAATGCATTCTTTTAGAGATATTTTTCTATATAATTCGACAAAAGGAGAAACTTATGTGGATAACTATTATTATCTAAGTAGTGAATACGAGGGAAAAATAGGTTTGCCATTAGCCGTACAAACCGCCTTGTTTTTTAGGAAATTTAATCCTGTTATGGAAGCTTGTGTAAATCCCGGCGGACGGCAATCGGAAATTATGTTTGATAATACACTAACTCAATCTCTTTTAGAGTTGCTTGATGAGTATGAAGCCATTACTACGAGTAGAGAGGGAAAAGCCATATTGGCTTCTGTGAAGGCGGATGTTAATAGGTTTAATGGCAAAACATTGCAGGAGCTTCTTGCTGTCTTTCAATAAAATATAGGTGTACACTAAAATATTACTGTTATTTTTGCGGCATATTAAACCCAAAAAATC
This sequence comes from Lentimicrobiaceae bacterium, assembly GCA_009787675.1. Classification (GTDB taxonomy): domain Bacteria; phylum Bacteroidota; class Bacteroidia; order Bacteroidales; family WCHB1-69; genus WRNX01. The sequence goes on along the minus strand of WQSU01000142.1, from coordinate 1,493 downwards.
AATATGAAAAAAAATCTATTAAACTTTAGTGTTAAGACCATTGCAGTAATGGCAATTTTAGTCATCTTTACTATGTGTAAAAGAGAAACAGAATGTACAAAAAATTGTGTTGTGCCCCCTCCTGATGCCAAAGAACTTGTTGCTTTTGATTTAATGGATAAATCAATACAAGCGGAGTGTAGTTTTTATAAAGGGATAGATAATGGTTATTCTAGAGAAATTGTTTTTTTGTCTTTAGATCATGAAAGATTGTTTCAATTCATAAGAATGTATTGCATAAGTAACAATATTATCGTTAATAATCAAACTATGGCTTTTGTTTTGTACTATGATTCTATAGTTAGCCAATCTTATAAAATAATAGATGAACATATCAAAGGTATCAGTATATATAATGTAGAGGGAAGAAAAATAATGCACCATCTATGTATAAAGAATGAAAAATCAGATTTTTATGAAATAGAAAATGTTAATGTGGCTGTACCATTTTTGACTACTAATCAGGTGCATTTCTATCTTGAAAATTATGTATTTTCAGATCCTCAGAATAAATCTTTTATTAGTATTATGGGTGATTTTTCAGATGAAGTAAATAAAAACATTCGAAAATATAATACACGTATGCGTTATGAAGTAAAAGCATCAAAAGCGCCTATAGGTGGTATTGCTTTCGGATCTTGTGGTAGTCCTTGTCCTGTGCGTATACCTAATATGGGTTGTAAGTATGATAAATGGGACTATGGAGAATGTGTAGAAGGTCACTGTGTTGCAAGAGCAGCTGATAGTAGATTGACCGTTGCACAAAAGATAGAGCGTACATTTATTAACATAGATTTAATGCATTCTTTTAGAGATCTTTTTCTATATAATTCTGAAAAAGGCGAAACGTATGTGGATAATTATTATTATTTGAGTGGTGAATATGAGGGAAAGATAGGTTTATCATTAGCCGTACAAACCGCCTTGTTTTTTAGGAAATTTAATTCTGTTATGGAAGCCTGTGTAAATCCTGGCGGACGGCAATCGGAAATAATGTTTGATAATACACTAACTCAATCTCTTTTAGAGTTGCTTGATGAATATGAAGCCATTACTACGAGTAGAGAGGGAAAAGCCATATTGGCTTCTGTGAAGGCGGATGTTAATCGGTTTAATGGCAAAACATTGCAGGAGCTTCTTGCTGTCTTTCAATAAAATTATCATTAAAAATAAATAAATAAAAGTCTCAATGCTTTCATTGATAGATAAAATCAACCTTCCCATCCATATTGCCATCATTATGGATGGGAATGGTCGTTGGGCAACAGCACAAGGTAAAGAACGCATATTCGGGCATTCATGCGGCGTGCAAGCCGTGAAAAGCGCTATTGAAGGCGCTAATGATGCAGGAATAAAATATTTAGTCGCTCCTTACGATCACTGTAATATATTTTAAATCAATAAAATAAATTAAAAAAGTGTAGTATTTTTCGACCAAAAAGTGTATCTTTGCG
>WQSU01000141.1 GCA_009787675.1 Lentimicrobiaceae bacterium | reverse complement strand
CCTTTTCCATATTGAATATTTTTGTGTGCAAAAATATTCAAACTATTCATTGCGGTTGGTGTGTCTATTTTTAAACTCATGGAAATTTCATTGTTTTGATGTTTAAATGATTTGCGAAAATACACTTATTTCTTAATTTTTTTGAAACATTTTATTAATCAATTCTTATTATACTTTGCATATTTTTGCACCCAAAATTGTAAAAAATGCCAGATAAAATACTTATTGTTGATGACGATCGTAACATTTGCGAAATCCTTGAATTTAATTTAAGTAACGAGGGTTATCAAGTGGAATGTGCTTACTCTGCTGAAGAAGCGCTCAAAAAAATATCGCCCCACTATTCCCTCATTTTGCTTGATGTGATGATGGGCGGAATGTCGGGATATAAAATGGCAGAAAAACTGCGCAAAGAAAACAATCTCATCCCTATTGTTTTTCTTACAGCAAAAGATACTGAAAATGATATGCTTACAGGGTTTTCTGTGGGTGGAGACGATTATATCTCAAAACCATTTTCTATAAAAGAGGTGATTGCACGCATAAAAGCTATTGTAAAAAGAACAAAGTCCGCAGAAAAAAAGGAAAATTTTAGCCATTCCGGACAAATTGTTTACCAAAATATTGTTATTGATTTAGAGGCAAAAGAACTTTTTATTGACGAACAGCGCATGGTGCTGACCAAAACCGAATTTGAACTATTGACTCTGCTTGCCAAAAACCCCGATAAAATTTTATCCCGCGAGGATATTATAGAAATAATATGGCATGAAACCCCTTTTATCACAGAAAGAACTGTGGATGTTCACATTACCCGTTTGAGAAAAAAAATGGGGAAATACGCTTCTGTAATTGTTAACCGATCCGGATATGGATATAAATTTGATACCGATGAAATTAGGCTATAAACAAAAATTGTTTTTTTACATTTTCCTCATTTTTGCGCTTTTTACGCTGGGCGTAGTCATCTTTGAACAAACAAGGGAAGGCAGGTTTAGAACCGATGCCTTAAAAGAAAGGTTAGACGCATACACGGAAATCATTCAATCTCAACTGATTGAAAGCGGTGTGCAAAATTTGGACAGTTTGATGAAATTTTTTCCTGAAAATCTTAGGATTACTATCATTAACAGAAATGGTTATGTGCACTACGACAATGCAATTTCTCAATTCACAACGTTAGAAAACCACATCAAACGTCCCGAAATTTTGGAAGCAAAAAAGAACGGCAAGGGTATGAATGTCAGAATATCCAACACCAACAACATAGAATATTTATATTATGCAAAAAAATCGGGCGATTATTATATTCGGGTGGCATTGCCTTATAATATTCAAATTCAGAATTTTATAAAAGCGGATAATCTATTCATGTATTTCATTATCGCTTTGTTTTTAACAATGTTATTGCTTATTCATTTGGTAACAGAGAGTTTTGGTAAATCGGTAAAACAGTTCAAAGATCACCAATACCGTCAGGAGATTACCGGCAATATTGCGCATGAGTTGCGCACGCCAGTAACCAGCATTCGCGGCTACCTTGAAACAGTGTTGGAAAAACAGTTGGATGCTGAAAAAGAGCAATATTTCATTAAACAGGCGTACGGTCAAACGATGGTACTGTCGGAATTAATTCGAGATATGAGCTTGATTACCAAAATAGAAGAAGCTCCAAGCGCTTTCCAACTCGGCTCAGTTTCTATTAACGAAATTCTTACAGAACTCAAAACCGACTTACAAGTTCCATTACAAGAAAAAGGGATAAAAATGGAGTGGGATATTCCTGAAAATCTTTTGATTTGCGGCAATCAAAACCTGATATATTCCATATTCCGCAATCTTACGGATAATGTAATCAGTTATGCTGGTGAGAATGTAAACATTCAAATTTCAGGATTTTACGACAAACAATATTGTCATTTTTCTTTTTCAGATGATGGCATTGGAATTTCCGATGAGAAACATTTAGACCGGATTTTTGAGCGTTTTTACCGCGTGGGAGAGGGACGTACTCGCGAATCGGGCGGCTCAGGATTGGGTTTGTCGATTGTTAAAAACGCCGTAACTTTCCACAAAGGTTCTATTCGCGCAAGACAGAAAGAAAGCGGCGGATTAGAGTTTTTGTTTACGTTGAAAAAGGTATAATAATACTGCTCAAGGATATATTCATGCAATAGCGTAATAACTATAAGAACGCATCGTTAATGAATTAAAAATAATGAAACCACTAGCCGAACTCCTTCGTCCCCAAAGTTTATCCCAATACATAGGTCAACAACACCTAATAGGGGAGGGCGCTATCTTGCGCAATGCGATTGAGAACAATGCGCTGCATTCCATGATTTTGTGGGGTCCTCCCGGCGTAGGCAAAACTACGTTAGCACTACTCATTGCGCAACTCACAAATTCGCAGTTCTATATGCTCAGCGCCATCAGTTCCGGCGTAAAAGATATTCGCGAAATTATCGATAAAGCTAAAGCCTCTGAGGAAAAAACGATTCTGTTTATTGATGAGATTCACCGTTTTAGCAAATCGCAGCAAGATTCACTGTTGGGCGCGGTAGAGCAGGGGGTGGTTACCCTCATAGGTGCCACCACCGAAAACCCCTCTTTTGAGGTGATTTCTCCGCTACTCTCTCGCTGTCAGGTTTATGTGTTTGTGTTAAAATCGTTAGAGGTGGAGGATTTGAACCGAATTTTGAATTATGCCAAATCCTATTTGGAAGAAAATATCAACACTACTATTGAAATAGAGGAAACGGAAGCGCTGTTTAGAATTTCGGGCGGCGATGCACGCAAACTACTGAATGCCATTGAATTGGTAGTGCAGTTTGTGAAACCTCAAGCCGGAAAACTTGTGATTACTAACGATATGGTAATGAAGTGCATCCAAAAGAATCTGGCAATTTACGACAAAAAAGGAGAAAACCACTACGACATCATTTCGGCATTCATCAAATCAATGCGAGGCTCCGACCCCAATGCGGCGGTGTATTGGCTGGCGCGTATGATTGCCGCTGGTGAAGATCCACTCTTTATTGCCCGCCGCATGATGATTTTAGCTTCTGAGGATATTGGCAATGCCAATCCCAATGCGTTGTTGCTGGCAAATAGCTGCTTTCAAGCCGTGCATCAAATTGGGATGCCTGAGGCACGCATCATCCTGTCGCAAACCGCCATCTATTTGGCTTCTTCGCCCAAAAGCAACGCCTCTTACCTCGCCATTGACGAGGCTTTGGAGTGGGTGCGGAAAGCAGGCGATTTGCCCGTACCCCTTCACATTCGAAACGCCCCCACCCAACTGATGAAGGATTTAAACTACGCCAAAGACTACAAATACGCCCATTCTTTTGAAAACAATTTCATTGTTCAAGAGTTTCTACCTGAGTCCATCAGCGGCAAGAAGTTTTACGAACCCCAAAACAATGCCCGAGAGAACGAGATGAGAAATTATTTGAAAAAATGTTGGGAGAAATATAGGTATTAAAACCAAAATCACCTAACTCATTCTCCCCACAACAACAGTACTAAACATCTCCGGCACAAGGTATTCTTTAGCCATTGCCTGAATCGTTTGTGGCGTCATGGCTTGCAAAACGTCTATCATTTGCTGCAACTCCGTTTCATCTATTTGAAAATCATTCCAAAAAGCATATCTTTTTTGGTAAGAAACCGAACCATCCACATTGCGAAGCAGCTCGCCCAACATATACGATTTCACCAATGAGAGTTCTTCTTCATCCACTAATTCGGCTTGTAACAATTCCATCTCTTTAAAGCATTCATCAATAGCCTCTTTCGTTTTTTCTACCACCACATCAGCCTCAATATAAAAGATGGATTCCTCTTCGTAATATAAACTGCTGCAAAAAACGCCGTACGTATATCCATTTTCCTCACGCAAATTCTGCATGAGCCTTGAACCAAAATATCCTCCAAATAAAGTACTTAACACTTCAAACTTGCGCCGCTCTTCGTGTTTGAACCCTATATTTTTTCTGCACAAAATAAACGACGACTGCAATGCTCCCTCGCGTACCTCAACCGTAAGAGGTGAGGAATGAGGAATGAGAGGTGAGGAATGAGAGGTGGGTTCTTTCTGCTTTCTGTTTTCTCCCTTAATCAGCACATCATCAAATCGTCTCATCATCATATCATCTAATCCCTTCATTATCTCATCTCCCACATTCCCTGTTGCGAAAACACGAACATTATTGTTTGTAAATGTTTGTGAATGATAGTTTTGAAGCTGCTCAACTGTTATATTTTCAATATGTTCTTTTGTTAAAACAGTTCCAATAGGGATTTCGGCAGGAAACATCTGTGCAAACATGAGTTGCGTGGCGCGGTAGTTGAATTTGGCGGTGTTGTATTCCAAATCTTTGATGCGCGATTCTTTATAACGTTGTAAATCATCATTTCTGTAAGATGGATTTGAAATAGTGTTCCATAACACAGGCAATACTTTATCTAAATTTCTTTTAGGTATGACCCATTGAATAACAATATATTGTGTGTTAACAAATGTTTTCCACGAAGTACCGTGAAAAGCTAAAAAGTCATCCATTTCGGTGGCAGACAAAATTGCACAGCTCTCTTTTAGAAGCTGATAAGCACTGTTTGCAGCAAACTTCGCCGGCTCATACAGCGCCCCTGCCTTCACTTTAACAATAATATGTATCAAATCTAAATTGAGATTCTGAAATAAATAAAGCGGAATCTCATTGGCGATAAAAAAGTTCTGAGGCGCCTGCAACGCGCAGGAACTTATCTCCAGAATCTCCGGCTGCTTTTTTCTATCTAATTTACAGCGTTTTGTATTGCCTGCTACTAAGGAGACCTTAGAGGATAAGGGTTTCTTTTCTCCTTTCTGCTTTTCTCCCTTCTGCATTTCTCCCTTCTGCAACCCTAACTTCTCTCCCTCCTCTAACATCATCTTGTAAGCAGCATCAAATTCATTTGGAATTTTTCCGTCCAAAATAGCCTCGCGGATGGCGTCTTTTATAGTGCCCACTTCGCGGCAGGGTGATAACTGGAATGTGCTCATAATCAATGCGCCGTCAATAGGTGGTTGCCAATTGCGTATTCTGTCTTTTTCTTCAATCTCTTTGAGTTTTTGGCGCACATGGGCAAAGTTCTCCATGCAGCGTTTTATCTTTTCGGGAATGGAGGAGGTAACATCGGCTTCGCAGAGCAGCATCAGGTCATCGATATCGTTTCCGGCGTCGAATAGCAGACGACGTACGGCAGAATCGGTGATTTCATCTTCCACCAAAGCAATAGGACGCAGATGTAGCGCCACCAACTTTTGAACATACCTCATCTTCTCATTGGCAGGCATTTTGAGTTGAGTGAAAATCCTTTTCACCATTTTTGAGCCGATATATTCATGTCCATGAAACGACCAGCCCACCTTTTCGTCATATTTCTTGGTTTGCGGCTTGGCAATATCGTGCAACAGGGCGCCCCACAGCAACCACAAATTTGGCGACACCAACGCAATTTTATCTACCACTTGTAAAGTGTGTACATAATTGTCTTTATGCGCTCTTCCGTTCATTACATCTACCCCTTTCAAGGCTGAGATTTCAGGAAGAAACTGTGCCAAAAGTCCTGTTTCATCACACAACTTAATTCCTACGGATGGTTTTTTAGAAAGTAATATTTTATTAAACTCCTCCATAATTCTTTCTTTGGAAATGATTTCCAAGCGGTGTGCATTACGTTTAATGGCGGCAAACGTTTTAGGTTCAATGGTAAAGCCCAATTGTGAGGCAAAGCGCACTGCGCGCATCATGCGTAGCGGGTCGTCGGAAAAAGTAATGTCGGGGTCTAATGGGGTGCGCAGAATTTTGGACTGCAAGTCATCAAATCCGTTGAAAAGATCAGTCAACTCACCTCTTTTCTCTCCCGAAATACCAATAGCTAAAGCATTTATAGTGAAGTCGCGTCGCGAAAGGTCATCTTCCAACGTACCTGTTTCCACTGCTGGTTTTCTGGAATTAAAATCGTAAGATTCTTTCCGTGCGCCCACAAACTCAATGGCAGCGCCCTCAAAGACAAACTGCGCTGTCCCAAAGTTTTTAAACACATTCACTTCCAATGTTGGCGAAATCTCTTTAGCTACCGCTTGCGCCAATGCAATGCCGCTTCCCACCACCAATATGTCAATATCTTTTGAGAAACGGTTCAAAAACAGGTCGCGCACCACGCCACCCACTACGAAAGCAGCAAGTTTCTTTTCTTCAGCTACTTTTTCAACTATTTTGTAAATAGGATGTTGAGAGTTTAGAATATTATTTTTCATCGCGCAAAATAACACGAATTATTAAGAAATTCAAAATATACATCAATCTGTTTGTTTTCAATAAAATAAAACAACGTTATCTTCCAATAATTGCGTGGTAGGTAGTGAAGAGATGTTTTTGAATGGCAACCAATTTTCTGGCTAGCGACTTGCGTCCTATGGTTTGGAATGGTTGCTGCTTCCAATTCATTTTCCAAGCGAGCAAAGGCTATTTTGCAAAATTACTCCTTAGTTGTTCGGGCGTTCAATTTCACGAATTATTTGAACAAATTTTTCAGGTTCTTCTATGATGGTGCCGTGAGCCGAATTTTCAAATGTAAAAAATGCTTTTTGTGGCGCTTCTATTTTGTCAAACCACTCCTGACTTCGACAATGCGTCACCCTAAATCATGTCGAGTTCATTAGAATCGCATATTTGAGGTCAAGGTTGATTTTTTAAAAATTTTTCCAAAAATT
>WQSU01000140.1 GCA_009787675.1 Lentimicrobiaceae bacterium | reverse complement strand
GCGCCTATCACGCTATTTCTTATTTAGACTCAAAGGAATTGGTGAAGGCAATGTTGAATTCGGGAAGCAAAGTGGCTGCCGTTTGCGCACCCTCTATCGCCGGCGAATTTGTGGATATTTCCGACTACCGGAAATTTGTGAAAATGATTCGTTATCTGGGATTTACATACGTCAACGAGATGTCTTTCGGCGTGGATATTGTAGCCGCCAAATACCGCGAATTGATGACCCAAAACAGTAGCGGAAAGTTTTACCTCAGTAGCCATTGCCCCTGCATTGTGGAGTTGGTAGAAAAATCGTTTCCCGATTTAATCTCCAACCTCGTGCCGGTGGTTTCTCCTGCGGCAGCTATGGCAGTTATTTTACGAAAACTTCACGGAAAAAACCTCAAGATTGTTCAGATAACACCTTGTGTAGCTGCAAAAAATGGCGTTGACCGATACAAAGGGATGGGAAAACTTGATGCTGTGATCACCTTTAAAGAATTACGCGACCTTTTTGAAGAATTTAAAATCAAGGAAGCCTTCACCGAATCTTCCGAATTTGATACCCCTTTTGGATACAAAGGCGGACTTTATCCTGTAGCTCCGGGTTTTGTTGAAGCTACTAACTTGGATATCACCATATTGAAAGGTAATACCCAAACGGTTGAGGGCAGCCACAACGCCCACGATGCTATCAAACAGTTTAAAGAATATCACGATACCATTCGCAGCAACATGAATATTTTCTATTGCGAAGGATGTATCTCAGGTCCCGGTATGTCGCAAACCGGTAATAAGTATTTAAAACAAACATTTACAAAAGATTATGTAAAGAAACGTTTGCAAAACTTTGAACTTGACCGCTGGCACGGCGAAATCATGCAGCACGTTCGTTATAAAGAGTTGGATGCCACATTCACCGACAAACAAATTGACATTAAGAGCGGCGATGATGTGCAGGTGTTGATTATGAAACGCATTTTGCAAAAAATTACCGAACCCAAGAAAGGAATTGAACTAAACTGTGGTTCATGTGGTTATGAAACATGTCGCGGATTGGCTACGGCAGTGGCAAAAGGCATTGCCATTCCTGAAATGTGCGTCCCCAACTCACAATTCGGCTCAAGAGAAGCTGTTATAAATATGCGCAGAAATACGGAAGATTTGGAAAAAGCTCAAGAACGACTGAAAGTGTATGAAAAAGATACTGCTATTTTAACCACCAAAGCCAATTCTTTAAAATCTGCCTTTACCATTTTCATTAGAAATTTGAATACAGGAATTATCATCACCAACCCCGAACTCAAAGTGGTGGACTCCAATCAAAGTTTTGTGGATATTTTAGGCGAAGATGCCCTTGATGTTCATGATGTTATACCATTCTTAATTGGCGCTGACATCAAAACCTTAATCCCCGCAAGTTTAGTCTCGCAACTCAGTTATTTGATGCAACACGACGAAGATAAGTTTGTAAAAGACGTTGAAATCAACGGCAAGTTGACCAACTGTACTTTATTTCAACTCATTCCAAATCAACTATATGGCATCATCATGAGGAACTTGCATTCTAAGGAGGAGCGCCCCGAAGAGATTATGAGCCGTATCAATGAAGTTATTGAAGAAAACCTCCGTCAGGTGCAGCAAATCGGCTTTATTTTGGGCGAAGGCGCTGCAAAAACGGAGAAGATGTTGCATACGATTATTGAGACGTATAAATAGAAAATTAAAACTGTACACTATTTTAGTACAGTTTCATTCTCCCAAACAGTGCAGACTTTATTTCTACTTTACCTATTTGGCTTTTTTTGAAAGTCAGTATGCCAAAAAAATGCGAAAGCAAAATTAACAATTAAATAATCTCCTTTCTCCAAAATATTTTTCTATCTTCGCGGCTCAATATTTAGCGATGGCTGCATTTTTAACTTTGTATCATCAAATTGAGGCAAAACTCTTTAAAATTAAGCAAGTTGTAGAAGAAAAAATAGAGGAAAACAAAAACTTAAAAATCAATCTTGCAACAGCTTTAGAGAAAATTGAAAGGTTAGAAAGTGAAAACCTGCTGCTAAATGAAAAAAACAAAATATTAACAATAACAAAAACAGCATTATACAAAGAAGATAAGAAACAAACTGAAAAAAAAATTGAGAGATTTGTGCGGGATATAGACCAATGTATTGAGCTTTTAAATAGAATGCAATGGAAGAAGGATTGATAACGATTAGAATAACAATTGCGCAGCGTGCCATAGAGTTAAAGATTAAAAAGGAATGGGAACGCTACTATAGAGAAGCCGAAAAAATAATCAATGACAGTTTTTTCAATTTCGCAAAACAATGGGCGTTTAAAGATCATCAAGATATTTTATCGAAATTATTGGTGGAAGAAGTTGTGAAAAACATTGAATGTAACGAAAGACTGCAAGAATATGATGAAGACCTGATTCCAAAAATGACGGAACTAAATGAATTAGCCGACCGGATACACATTGATTAACGCGTTCTTTGACAATTATTTATCCCGCTTTTGTTCGCACTACGTTTGATAAACTCAATTACAAACATAGAAGCCCAGTTTCTTGGAGTTAGATCCTGCCGTTTTCACGGACTTTCGACCTGCAAGGGCAGCTTCAAAAAATACCAGATAGGAGTTTATAAACCCTATTATGAACAAAGCGGGATTTTTTTATTCACCTAAAATAAACATAAACAAATAATAATAACCTTAAATTAAATACTTATGACAATTGGAATCATTATAGGAATCCTTATTGGGCTTGCAGCAGGAGTGTTGGTAGCCCGTACTTTTTTGAAATCAACATTAACTCAAAGAAGCAAAGCAATAATGTACGAAGCGCAGGAAGCGCTGAAAAAAGCGAACGAAGATGGCGAACTGATTAAAAAAGAAAAAATTCTTCAAGCAAAAGAGAAATTTCTTCAATTAAAAAGTGAACATGAACAAGCTGTAAATGAAAAAAATCAACAAGTTGCTGCCGGAGAAAACCGAATTAAACAGAAAGAAACAGTGTTAAATCAAAAGCTGGAAGAAATCAACAGGAAAAATCAAGAAACAGCAACCTTGAAAGAGGAATTAACTAAAAAAATTGAAGCGAACAAATTGAAACAGTCGGAGTTGGATAAGCAAACGGCGGTTCAAAAAGCTAAACTGGAGTCTATTGCAGAACTTACTTCACAACAAGCTAAAGAACAGTTAATCAGCTTGATGCAAGAAGAAGCAAAAGCCGATGCTATGGTGCTGATTAACGACATAGTGAACGAAGCCAAAAATACCGCCAATGCGGAAGCCAAAAAGATTGTAATCAAGTCGGTTCAGCGTTTGGGCGTTGAAGCAGCTTTGGAAAATGCAGTCTCCGTTTTTAACATTGAAAATGAGGAGATGAAAGGACGCATTATTGGACGCGAGGGGCGTAACATCCGCTCGTTGGAAAGCATTTGCGGTGTAGATGTGATTATAGACGACTCACCGGATGCGATCCTCATTTCCAGTTTCGACCCAATTCGTCGCGAAATTGCTCGTCAAGCGCTGCTCAAGTTGGTTACGGATGGACGTATTCACCCCGCACGTATTGAAGAAGTGGTGGCAAAAACCAAGAAAAATATTGAACAGGAGATTGCCGAAATTGGTAAACGTACCTGTATTGATTTGGGAATCCACAACTTACCCATCGATTTGATGCGTATTGTGGGCAAAATGCGATATCGTTCTTCTTACGGGCAAAACCTGTTGCAACACTCGAAAGAGGTGGCAAATTTATGTGCTATTATGGCTGCCGAATTGGGCTTGAACCCCAAGATTGCCAAACGCGCCGGTTTATTGCACGATATTGGTAAAGTGCCTGATGTAGAATCTGATTTACCGCACGCAGTGTTGGGTGCAAAATTGGCGGAGCAATTTAAGGAACGCCCTGAAATTATCAATGCTATTGGCGCTCACCACGATGAGATGGAGATGGATAACCTCTATGCGCCGTTAGTACAAGTGTGTGATGCTATTTCCGGTGCACGCCCTGGCGCACGACGCGAAGTGATTGAAGCCTACACCAAACGTTTACAAGATTTGGAAAACATAGCCTTGACCTATCCGGGTGTTATCAAAACATTTGCCATTCAGGCAGGTAGAGAACTCCGCGTAATCGTGGGCGCTGAAAAGGTAACCGACGATCAAGCTACTCAAATTTCGTTCGACCTTTCCAAGAAAATTCAGAATGAGATGACCTATCCAGGACAAATTAAGATTACGGTGATTAGGGAGACGCGATCGGTGAATTTTGCGAGATAAATAAGCTCAAAAAAGCTTTCACCTTTAGTTCTTTATAATTACCCCGCCGATTATCATGAATAAATAGAAACCACCTGCTATGCACACATTACATATCAAAGTAGGCTTAGGTAGTTGCGGCATTGCCGCCGGAGCACAGAAAGTTTACGACGCGCTTTCAGCAAAATTGGAAAACAATCCCCACTCCTTTATTTTGGATAAAACAAACTGTATCGGAGCCTGTTATGCAGAACCTTTAGTGCAGGTGAATGATGATATTTATGGCGAAGTTACGCCGGAAAAAATGGACAAAATTTTGGAAAGTTATCTTCAAAACGGTGAAATATTGAAAGAGTTTGTAGTCTATTCTCCGCATTTCAACGCAAAAGAGAACCGCTTTTTTGAAATGCAAACCAAGTGGGCGCTACGTAATTGCGGCATCATCAATCCTGAAAAAATTGAGGAGTATGAGGCACGCAAGGGGTACAAAGCCATGCAAAAGGTAGCAGATTGGAGTGGCGAGCAAATTATTGAAGAAATCATCAAGAGCGGGCTTCGCGGGCGCGGCGGCGGCGGCTTTCTCACCGGTTTTAAGTGGCGTTTCGCCGCCGCGCAGAAAAGCACTCCCAAATACCTCGTGTGCAATGCCGACGAAGGAGACCCCGGCGCTTTTATGGACCGCTCTATATTAGAGGGCGACCCACATGGCGTAATTGAGGGAATGCTCATCGCAGGAAAAGCCATTGGCGCTTCTCAGGGCATCATCTATTGCCGTGCAGAATACCCATTGGCTATCAAACGGTTGAATATAGCTTTGGCGCAAGCGCGCGAGAAACATTATCTTGGCAACAACGCCTGCGGCGTAAATGGCTTCCATTTCGATATTTATGTGAAAGAGGGCGCCGGCGCATTCGTGTGTGGCGAAGAGACTGCACTACTCGCCTCCGTTGAGGGAAAACGCGGGATGCCCAGCAAACGCCCCCCCTACCCTGCCGAAAAAGGTTTGTGGGGACAACCTACTAATATTAATAATGTAGAAACTTATGTAAACGTTCCTGCCATCATTAACGAAGGCGCAGACCAATATGCGGCGCTGGGCACCAAAAACGCCAAAGGCACCAAAGTGTTTGCTGTAACAGGTAAAGTAGTCAAATCGGGTTTGGTAGAAGTGCCCATGGGCACCCCCATCAGCAAAGTAATTTTTGATATTTGCGGAGGCGTTCCCAACAACAAGAAAATCAAAGCGGTGCAATTAGGTGGACCCTCCGGAGGCTGCATCCCCGAAACTATGTTAAATACTATTATTGATTACGACGAAATATTGAAAACCGGCGCTATAATGGGTTCCGGCGGAATGGTTGTAATGGACGAAACCACCTGCATGGTAGATGTGGCAAAGTTCTTTCTGGCATTCACCCAAAACGAATCGTGCGGAAAATGCACCTTTTGCCGTTTAGGCACTTTGAGAATGCTGGAAATTCTTGAAAGAATAACCCAAGGCGAAGGAAAGATGGAAGATATTGACACGCTGGAGCAACTGTCGCACCAAATAAAAGCCAACTCCCTGTGCGGGTTAGGACAATCAGCATCAAACCCCGTATTATCTACTATTCAATACTTTAGAGACGAATATGAAGCGCATATCCTTGAAAAACGTTGCCCTGCACTACAATGCACAGCTTTAATTCGTTATGAAATTATCCCCGAAAAATGTATCGGCTGCCGTTTATGCAAAAAAGCATGCCCCGTTGATGCTATTGATGGTGAGTTGAAACAGTTACACCACATCCGCCAGGAGAATTGCATTCATTGTGGAGCTTGCTTCGATAAGTGCAGGAGCGGGGCGGTGGGGAGGAATTAGGAATTAAGAATTAGGAATTAAGAATTAGGAATTAGGAATTAAGAGATAATGGAATGATTTCGTTGCCGTTGGCTTCAGCCAACGGATAAAAAAATATCAAGCTATGAATTACATCTTTAAAGGGGCGAAGGAGCAATTAATTTTGGAATTGCGGAAGAAAGGAATTTCCGATGAAGAGGTATTGGCGGCTTTTGAGAAAGTGGATCGCCATAAGTTTATTGAGTCTTTTATGTGGGACAAAGCCTATTGGGATCAGCCTTTAAAGATTAAATGCAACCAAACTATATCGCAACCTTTTACAGTAGCCTTTCAAACCCAATTGTTGCAAGTTCAAAAGAATGACAAAGTGTTGGAAATTGGCACGGGCTCAGGCTTTCAAGCCGCCATATTGAGTGCAATGGGGGCAAAAGTTTACACGATAGAACGTCAGGAAGGATTGTACAGAGATACTTCAAAATTACTTGAAGAGATTGATCATAAAATATTTACTTTTTTTGGAGATGGCTTTAACGGCATCCCAAAATATGCGCCTTACGACAAAATTATTGTTACCTGCGGCGCACCCAATATCCCATTATCACTAATTAATCAATTAAAAATAAACGGATTAATGGTTATTCCTGTAGGCGAGAACGCCCAAAAAATGATC
>WQSU01000139.1 GCA_009787675.1 Lentimicrobiaceae bacterium | reverse complement strand
AGCGAAAAAGAAAAAAGCAATCGTGGTTTATTTGACCGATGAAATGCGAGCAATCATTGAGCGAATCGGCAATCCGGTACAACTTCCCGACAACTACATTTTTCCGTATTTGTGCAACTGTAAAACGCCGGAAGATGAATTTAAGACGGTACAAGATATTATCAAACGTGCAAACAAGCGGATGAAACAAATTTCCGAGATTCTTGGTATTCCGAAAATCACAACTTACACCGCTCGACATTCCTATGCAACCGTTCTCAAACGTAGCGGTGCAAACATCGCTTTCATCAGCGAAAGTTTAGGGCATTCAGACTTGAAAACCACAGAAAACTATCTGGCGAGTTTCGAGACAGAAGAACGAGAAAAAAATGCGAGATTGCTGATGGCGTTTTAATAAAAAATTGTGTATATTGATTTTTTTTTGTATCTTTGCAAAAAAACCAACTGTATTTTTCGCAAAAACATAACACTTTTGCGACAAAACAGAAAAAGCAAAATGGCACAAAGCGTTGAAAATAAAATTTTTACAAAAATGTCTCGAAGCAGACCTGAAAAAGTGTTTGTTGTAAACGATTTCGTGGATTTTGGCAACTATAAATCTTGTAGTAAAGCACTCGAAAATTTGACAAAACAGGGAAAAATCGCACGAGTAAGCAGAGGGCTTTATGCAGTTCCAAGAATGAATGAATTTTTAGGAAAAAAAACGACGCCCTCCACAGACAAAATAGTCCGTGCCATCATGAAAAAAGAAAACACGAGAATTATCCCAACAGGCTCGTATGCAAAAAATATGCTTGGACTTTCTACGCAATTGCCAATGAAAATGGTGTATTTAACTGATGGAAATTCAAGAAAATTGATGATTGGCAAAGTTCCTGTATATTTTAGGAAAGCGTCTTCAAAGAATTTTGCAACAAAAGGAGAACTTAGTACATTAGCAATTCAGGCATTAAAGACTATTCGGAAAGACAATGTAACCGAAGAACACATAGAAAGAATAGTAACCATTCTCAAAAACGAAAATCCAAAGCACTTGAAACACGATATAATGTTTGCACCTATGTGGATTAGAGAAATTATGCAAAAAGCATTACCCAAAAACAACTAAATTTATGAATTGGATAAATCTGCCAAACGACCGAAAATTACAGGTCTTAGAGGACATTAACAAAAGTACGAGCTTTCAACTATTCATCATCGAAAAAGATTGGTGGGTCGTGCAAACACTCCGATTGATAAGCCAAATGGATGTTATAGAGAATTTAGTTTTCAAAGGTGGAACTTCGCTCAGTAAGGCGTGGCGTGTTATCAATCGTTTTAGTGAGGATGTAGATTTGGCAATAAACCGTGAATTCTTCGGTTTTTCGGGCGATCTTAGCAACTCGCAAATTACCAAATTGAGAAAGGCATCGAGTCAATATCTTGCCAATGATTTTCGTTCTGCTTTACAAAAAACCTTTGATGATGCAGGAATAGCCGGTGTTAAATTTTCGGTTATCGGCAGAGAAGATGTGTCTGATGAAGACCCAGTAAAGATTGAAGTTGTCTATCCTGCTGTAGCGGAATATCCTGCTTATGTGAAACCGTCTGTGTTGTTAGAAATCGGCAGTCGTTCGTTGATGGAGCCTTCTACGGTTTGCTCATTTCGGTCGTTGATTGGCGAACATTTTCCCGAACAGCCGTTTGCCGATGAAAATGTAAACATACAATGTGTAAATCCCGAACGCACGTTTTTGGAAAAACTTTTTCTTTTGCACGAGGAACACCAGCGTCCGGTTGAAAAAATGCTGATAGACGGCAGAAGTCGCCATTTCTATGACATTTGCCAAATCAACAAAACGCCGTTTGCGGAAAAAGCGATTGCTGACAAAGAATTGTACAAATCCATCGTTGCACACAGAGAACGATTTTCAAAAATGAAAGGTGTTGATTATACCTCACATTTTCCGCCAAATCTAAATCCAATTCCGTCTGCGGAACTTATGCCACGATGGAAACAAGATTACATCGAAATGCGAGGAAATATGATTGTTGGCGATGCTCCCGGATTTGAGGAGTTGATAGACGAAATAAAGTTGATTTGCAGGAGAATTAACGAGTAGCGGTAAATTTACCGTCGCCTCAAAGTGTTCACATCTCGCTCTAAAGTAGCGAGTCTTCTGTTAAGGGTTTCGATTGTTCGTTGTTGCTCTCTGATGAGACGGTCTTGATTTTGGACTGTTCTCTGAAAATCACGAGTTGTTCTTTGCAGAGCAGTAACATTTCTTTCCAATTGCCGGAAATTTTCATAAGTAATATCCGACATTCTCAACTCTGCATTCCATCGGTCAACTACAACGATGTTTCCACGTCTCATTGGGACTGTGTTTTGGAGCATTGGGTTTCTTTGTTGTGCTAGTAAGCACGGCATGAATAACATGCCCAGCAAGACAAGCAAGAAGATACGTTTCATGATGATTTATTTTTATAATTTATTGTTTTTTATTTCGTCTAAACTTTGTTGAGCGTCTGCGAATCCTTGCTCTGCTGCCTTACTCCACCAAAACAGAGCCTGTTCAAGGTCTTCTTCTACGCCTTCACCATCATAATAACGATTACCCAAACAAAATTGTGCCATTGCCTGTCCTTGCTCTGCTGCCTTACGCCACCAATATACAGCCTGTTTATCATCTTTGGCTAAACCGCTATTAAAGTAGTAACAAAACCCTAACCGATGCTGAGCATTTGCGTCTCCTTGCTCAGCAGATTTGCGAACCCAATCTAAGCCTTGCTGTTCGTCTTTGATTAGCCCAAAACTACCCTCAATATAGCAGAGCCCTAACCAAAATTGTGCCTTTGCATGACCTTGTTCTGCAGCCTTTCGTGCCAAAAATGTTGCACGCTCATGGTTTTCATCTACGACGTCGCCAAGAGCATAACAATTTGCTAACGCAAACTGAGCTTTAGGATGTCCTTGTTCTGCAGCTTTATTCCACCAAAAAATTGCTTGTTTTTCGTTTTTAGCAACCCCATCGCCTTTGTTGTAACAGTTGCCAACATTAAACTGTGCCGATGCCTCTCCTTGTTCAGCGACCATGTGCCACCAAAAAAATGCCAATCCCATGTCTTTTTCAACCCCAATCCCATCGTTGTATCGGTGACCAAGTGTAAATTGAGCTTCAATACTTCCATCTTGAGCTGCTTTGAAAAGGGAATCTATTGACTCCATTTTGTTAAGACATTTTTTTTCTGTGTTTGTTTCCATAATTTTCTGTTTTAATTTGATTAATTTCGTACGAAGCTACTAAAAATTTTTGTTAGTTCCTAAATCGAATTATAATAGCAGAGTCTTTTTTTATTCCGAGCAAACCAGCTGCATTCGCACGATTCATTGCGATTTGCAAACAGCCATCGCTTGCAAACAAAGCTAACTCCTTCGCTATGCCAACATCCGAATAATCCATAGAGATTCTATCAATAAAATCATTTCCACCATAAAAAATTCTGAAATGCGAAGCCTGCGATTTCAATCTGTTGAATTTCGATTGATGAATATTTGTATTTACATTTCCATAGCTGTCAATATGGGTTACTCTACCCGCAATTTCGGGGTAAAAAATTTCAGTTCCGGGTATTTTTGCTTTACGCTCAATCGGCAAAGACGGTGTAATACGATTAAGGATTTGCGAAGGCTCTCCGAATTTTTCCGGTGGAGTTCCCGATGCTAAACGTGTAGCGATTTTTGCAAACAAATCTCGACTTGGAAACGTACGGTTATCGTGATTTTGCATTTCTATGATTTTGTAAACCGCACTTGGCTTTTCCCCTCTCGGAATAAGCAACGAAAAAATTCCATTGTCAGTTCCAACAAAAAACTGATTACGATAACACATAATCAAGTGTGAGCGGTTCTTGTCGGGAATCGTGTCTACGCCAATGATGTGTACTGTTCCATCTGGCGAATGTGGATACACATTTCGAATGAAATAAGCCGCTTTGCCAATATCAAACGCAGGAATATGGTGTGTAATATCCAAAATTTTAGCATCTGGGGAATGCCTGTAGATATTAGCTTTTACTGTAGCTGAATAGTGGTCGTTTGTTCCCCAATCGCTTGTTATGGTTATTAGGTTCATGATTTTGAAATATTAATTTGAAAAAAATGTTTGTATTTATGAGTTTTGTCTGTGGAAAACTAAATTTCAGAAGTTTTACACATAGAAAATTTTCATGTTCAGCATGAACGAAAGACATTGTGTCAAGTAGCTTAATTTGATGTGTGCGTCTTTTGGTGTACATTCTATCCTAAAAGAATTATTTTCTTTGTGCCGGTGACAATTGTATTGTTGCAGGATTGCTTTAAGATTGCGGACCACATCTTGTTCTTTCAGTTCGAAGATACGATCTAATTCTTGATAAGTAGCTCCTTCATCAGACAAATAAAACTTTCCATTATCCTCAACAAGGTAAATTTCATATCTGCCGCCTTCAATTTTGAAGAGAGGTGTGCTTAATGCAAATTTGTTTGAAGCTTCTTTTTCTGTGTCGAAATTTTTCATCTGAATTTTAAGACCCGACAATACCTGAGATATATCAGACATTTTATTTGAATGGTAGGTTAATTCATCTAAATTTTCGCAATCGGCAACATCTAAATTTGAGAGATGGTTGTTGTGGCAGGAGAGCTCTTTTATGCCCTTATTAACACTCAAATTTTCTAAAAGATTATGTGAACACTTTAGCGTCAAGAGGTTGGCGTTCTCTGAAACGGATAGCACTTGTAGCTGGTTATCTGAACACTGCAAATCGAGCAGTGCTGCGTTTTTAGTGAGATCGAGCTGTGATATCCGGTTGTTATCGCATCTGAAAAACTTTAGCTTCAAGTTTCCCGCAGTATTTATTCCTGTGAGATTATTTGTATTGCAATTGACAACTACGAGCTCCTTGTTGTTTGATATATCAAGATGACCTTTCAAAAAATTAGTATTGCAATCCAATACTTCTAATGCATGGTTATTCGAAATATCCAAGTTCTCAAGACGATTTTCCGAACAAAAGAGCTCTCTGAGGGAAACATTGTATGTTAAATCCAGATCAACTATTTCATTTTCGGAGCACATTAACTCTATAAGGTTAATCGCACGACTGACGTCCAACGAACTTAATTTGTTATTGGAGCATTTGATATTTGTTATTTTTCCGCCTTCAATTTTTATTGTTCGCTCACCATCGTCGGAATAATTGTGGGCATATTCTCTGTCAGAACCGTAAAAGTCTACGTCAAAAGGCCGTAATGATTTAGTTTCTTTAGCTCCATCACCCCAATCAATAGTTATTTCGCCTTCTCCTGCGATTTTAAGAATAACTCTGGGCTTGGTTGTTGTCATCGTTATCACGGATGAGTCATTGCTCTTTTTTGCTGATTTTTGTGTTGTTTTCATTGTTTTGTTTTTTTAGCGTTAAATTTATTATTGTTTTTCAGAAGTGTTTTTTACCAGTCCCAGATATCTGAGTCTTTTATGTCTTTTATTTCTTTTTTGTCAAAAAAACGCTGTTCTCCGTGAACTTCTTCAGAGAATACAATGGATCTCTTTCCATCCTTAATTTCATTTGTGATTTTATGCACATCGTATGGTGTAATTTTTGGCAATTGTTTTTCTTTCGATTTTACAGGAGAATAATTTCCAACCTGATATAATTCCTCGTCAGGAAGCTCTGCAATAAAAGGGTAGTGGCGCGAATATAAAATCAATGCTTGGCTATAGCATCTCTGTTTTTTTAATCGCTGTAGCTCTGACGTTGAGATCAATGATTCGCCAGCTAAACCGCCTTTTAGATCTTTGAAATATCGTTTGCCACATAGGAATTCAAAGTATTTTAATAAGCTTTCTTCCCTACTTGAGAGGAAGATTAGATTTTCTGTATTTCCAATAATTGTTTTTGTGGTACAAGGTCCGTATTTTTCTTCGATTTGAGATAAACTTTGCACAAATAAAAAAAATCGAATATTTCTTGATCGTCCTGCAGAAATTTGAGCGCTGAAATCGGGAAGTGGAGGAAGATTCCCGAACTCATCCAGCACATAATTTACACGCGTTGGCAATTCCGGTCTATCTTTCTGCTGCTGAGCTTCTTGTATGAGAAGCTCGTATGTTGCCTTTACGAATATAGAAATTAACGGATATAGCGTTGTCTCCTCATCCGGAATCACTATGTAGATTGCAGTTTTACTTTTCAATAACTGACGTAAATCAAATGAGGATTTTGAAAGCACTTGTCCTAATTTATAATTTTGTATAAACATCTGGAGTATTTCAACAGCAGAAGAGCAGATACAATTGTAGGTATTATCAGCATTTTTAGTGCTTGCGAGGAATGCTTCGTGTTCATCAGACCCTTTAGCAACAAAGTTGGACAATTCTTCCGCTCGCTCTTTAGAGTTATTTGAAATGAAAAACTTGCAAAAATTATAAAAATTTGCCTCCTTCTTTGTTGAAGTGGCGATGAAAAATTTAAGATAAGCATATAATTGAAGACATGCCATATTCGTCCAATAAGGTTCCTTGGAACTTCTTCGTTGACCTTCTGAAATCGTATTTAGCATTTTTTTTATAAGTGTATTCGCCTCATGTCCTTTCCCGTCGTGGTATAGATCATAAATCATCTCAAGAGGATTCCACGAATCACTGCTTCTCTCTAAATTACGAAAATCCAATAAAATTGTTGTGTATCCTTTAGCCGCCGCCAGACCACTTGTTTTTTGATGCAATTCTCCCTTGGGGTCGGAGATAATCATATTTTCT
>WQSU01000138.1 GCA_009787675.1 Lentimicrobiaceae bacterium | reverse complement strand
AAATTTTTCAGGTTCTTCTATGATGGTGCCGTGAGCCGAATTTTCAAATGTAAAAAATGCTTTTTGTGGCGCTTCTATTTTGTCAAACCACTCATGAGCCAATGTATAAGATACCTGATAATCGTATTTGCCATGTGTGATATATACAGGAACATTGAACGTAGTAGAAGATTCAAATAAATTGTCTTCAACAACTAAATCCCATAGTGATGTTTGTGAAAAATTCATCCCTTTCAAATAATTAATCTTTTCAGATAAAGTATATCCTTTGAAAGACAATATTAATTTTGCCATATCCATTATGGAAATAATCTCTTTGTGCGCAAATCCGATACCATATTTATTCATCAAGGAAGAGCGGATACTCATCATGTAGTCAAGATTTTTTGAAAAATCGGGGGCGTTTTTATCAAACTTTTTCAGGTTCTTGACAGCCGATTTATCGTTTATTTCTGTTGCATGTTGTAGCATATAATCGTAAGCCAATTTTTCTGATTCTATTTGATTGCTTACCTGCCCGATACCGATATATGCAAAATAGTTTTCGGGATATTTTTCAATGGTTTTTACTCCGAGATAGGAACCCCAAGAATGCCCTATCAGGTATATTTTCTCTTGATTGAAACGGTGTTGCAGATATTCCGTCATCTGACGTGTGTCTTCCACCATTTGCGCTACAGTCATTGTGGCTGGATCAATCGAATGGTTGAAGCTCATTCCTGCGCCCCGTTGCTCCCAATAACAAACAGTGAAGTACTTTTCTAAACGCTCGGAACCTTTGTAAGGAATAAACATAGGCAATTCGGGGCTACCAGGACCTCCGTGCAAAAACAAAATAACCGGATTTTCAGGATTTTCAGCACGAATGAAGAAACCTTGTTGAATGCCTCCAATTTCAATATAGTTTTTCTCTACAAACGAGCCAACAATCTCTGCTCCAGCACTGTCTTTTAACGATTCTAATTTGCCGGGGCTATTTACTGCTAAAACAACCAAGCCAATCAACAACATCCCAATGATTGACAATAATGTGATTCCAAGAATTTTAAATGCTTTTTTCATGATATAAAAGATAAAGGGGACTCCTAAAAATTCTTTTTTGACATTTTGATTTTTCCAAAAAGCGGGAGTCAAAAAAAACTTTTCAGAAAAACTTTAAAAAGTTGGCGCGAAGATAATTAAATATTATCTAAACCAATCCGCATTAACAAGTCCTTTGTAATTGCTTGCTTGTCATCTACGAACATAAACGACTCAATAAACTTTTGCGTTTCAGGTAGATTTAGTAAATTTTGAACGTCTTGCGCTTCTTCGAGTGTGTCAAAACCAATAAAATAACAAGTGTCGTCAAGTAATAAAAGAAAGGCGCAAATAAAAATAAATACAGGTCTGATCATACTATCTAATTTATTACTTCTTTCCTGCAAATGTTGACATCTATTTCTTGTTTTAATAGTTCGTATATTTCTTGCCAAGATTTTAGATAAAATTCTGTGTTTTCATCGGCAAGTTGGGTGTATGTGTTTGAAGTATAATATATGTCAGTAGCTTCCATTTCGTTTATGCCGTAATCTGTCATCAGAGATTGCACTACTTTATCGCCAATATCATAAATTGCAATGTCTATTTTTCCTTTTGGCTGCGATAACGCCTGCAAAGATTGCATAGTGCAACAACAGATTTGATGAGAGGGGTTGTATGTTAAGTCGCTTAAAAATTGCTCTTTGGAAATAGCCCCATCAATATATTTATCTATTTCTGTAGCAACTTTATCGTCGGCAACAGGTCCTTCTACAATATCATAATCGTGTGCTTGTTGTTCCGACTTGTTTTTTCTGTTAAGCACAACAAATTCAAGCCATTCTTCGCTGTAATCTTCAAATCGAAGAACCTTTATTCTCTTGCTATTTCTGAGAAAAAATTCATCAAAATCATACTCGGTTACAAAACCAGAGGTTCCGTTGTGTTTTCCTTTCTTTTTTGCCCAAGACTCTGCTTGTTCACGCAATTTTGTTACATAAAATCCTTGTCCAAAATCTTTACCCACATCGCAAAACGAAAGGTCAATAATGTCTATTTCCGTATAACTACCGTGATACACTTTCATTTTCGACCTCCATTTTGATGACAAATTTCGTATAAATCACTGATAGCCCAAAATGGATTATCTGTGTGTAATGCCCACCAATGTTCATTAAGAAAAGCCATTCCGCCATATTTTTTCAGATATAAGTAGGCTTGCTGGCTATTCATTTTATAAGCACGAGCAAATTTCGTAATAATAAAAGTCATAAAATTGACTTTGTTGCTTGTTTCTTTATCTATTGTTTGTGCAATCATTTGCGTTTTTTTATCAAAGTGCAAAATTAGACATTTTTTTGAAATTTCTAAAAGTAAAATTTTCTATCCATTTGAGGCTCTGTCCGCCGCGCTTGCACCTAAAGTCTCAACTACGCGCAAAAATATTAAAAAACTCTTCCCCTAAAACTGCATCCGGAACCTCGTAAACGGCTTCGTTACTAAGGTTAGTGTGCCCTCATGCAGACGCATGATTTGGCGTGAAATGCTGAGTCCTATACCGTTGCCATCTTCCTTGGTAGTGAAGAAGGGGACAAATACGTTGTCGCGAATTTCGTCGGAAATGGGGATACCGGTGTTGCAAACATCTATATATAAGCTACCTTTGAGATTGCGTCCGACCTCTACCCATATTTTGGCGTTTGGGTCTCCGCTCTCGCTAATCGCTTCCATGGCATTTTTGAGCAGGTTGAGCAGCACTTGCGAAATTTGCCCCTTGTCTGCCGAAACCACACAGGTTGTAGTTTCTATTTTTACATGAATCTCGGCAGACAATAGTTCTGTTTCTTTTTTTACAAACTTATCTAATTCAATATCTTGCACTTGTGGTGCAGGGATGCGGGAGAGAGAGCGATAGTTCTCCACAAATTTCTTTAACCCGCCTGCCGTACTGTTGATAATTTCCAACCCTTGCCGTATCATCTCCTGATCGGAAGTTTTTAATAATGATTCGCTTAGCGATGTAATGGGTGCCAACGAATTCATAATTTCATGCGTTAAAACATTAGACATGCGTTGCCAACTCTCTTCCTGCGCTTCTTCAATATCGGTGGCAATATCGGTTAATGCAATGATTTTTAATCTTTTGTTTTGTAAATCAACAAAGGTAGCGGCAATGTTTAACGTAACTTCTGAAGCTTCACCAAAAAAACTCACTTTACGGTTTTCATCTTCATTTAATGCCATAAATGGTCTATCCAACCCTTCTGAAATTTGTGAAAGTTGACGAATATGAGTAAGTTGCGACAAACCCAACAATCGCAACGCGTGTTGATTCCGATTAAACACAATTCCTTGTTCATTTACCACAATAATTCCTGTAGTTACTTGATTTAAAATATGTTCAAAATATTTTTCGCGTTCTCTAACCTCCTGCCGCGCCTCAATAACCAGATCTTTAATACGGTTTAAAGAATGGTTTAACAGTTCATCGCTTTGAAGTCGCGCGGAAGGTCCCGTAAAACGAAACGTAAAGTCATCATTTTCAATGGAATCAAACATAAATGCAACTTTTAATGTAGATTTTCTATACACGTTGAAAATAAAGATAACAGAAATCAAAGCAATCAAAATGGCAATAAAGGCGATTATATTCCAGCCATTACTCATGGAAACCGTGCATAATACGATGCTGCCAATCAGTGTGAATATGAAGATAGAGATTTTAATAAAACTTTTACTGAACATTTACAGATTGTATTTTTTTAGTTTATTGTATAAAGTTTGACGTGTAATGCCAAGTTTTTCAGCTACTTCAGATATATTTCCTTCACTGGAAATCATTGTTTTTCGAATCAGTTCGTGTTCCATTTCATCTAAAGTTAGGGATTTTGTAGCCGTTGCATTTTTTGCTGTTCCAATTTTGGCAATGAGCAGGTCGTCGGCAGAAATTTGCTGTGCCTCGCACATAATTACAGCTTTTTCAATGGTGTGTTGCAGTTCGCGGATATTTCCGTGCCAAGGGTGGGCGTACAGTTTTTTTATAGCTTGTGTGCTAAATGATTGACACTTTTTTCCATATTTAATAGCATACTTTTCCAAAAAGATTTCTGCAAAGGCGGTCAAATCTTCGCCCCGTTCTCTTAGCGGCGGCAGGCGCAGCATAATGGTGTTGATTCTGTAGAACAGGTCATCGCGAAATGCGCCGGCATCCACCATTTTTTCCAAATCGCGGTTGGTAGCGGTGATGAGGCGGATGTCAATGTCGCGGGGCATATTTTCTCCCACCCTCACAATTTTTCGAGATTGCAGTGTGGTGAGCAATTTGGCTTGCAAGTGTAAGGGAAGGTTGCCAATTTCGTCTAAAAAGAGCGTTCCGCCG
Organism: Lentimicrobiaceae bacterium; assembly: GCA_009787675.1. GTDB lineage: Bacteria > Bacteroidota > Bacteroidia > Bacteroidales > WCHB1-69 > WRNX01. The sequence continues at coordinate 2,384 of WQSU01000138.1, read as the reverse complement.
CCGGCAATCTCAAACTTTCCGGCGCGCTCGGTCTTAGCATCCGTAAAAGCGCCTTTGGCGTGTCCGAAAAGTTCGCTTTCAAACAACGTTTCTGTGATAGAACCCATATCCACAGGCACTAACCATTCCTCTTTTCTTGCAGAGCGTTTGTGAATTTCATACGCCAGCAACTCTTTTCCGGTTCCGTTTTCTCCAATAATCAGGATGTTAGCATCTGTAGGCGCCGCTTTTTCCACAATGCGTTTTAATTGAAGCATCGGCTCACTCTCTCCCCAAAACATGCTGGGATATTCTTGTTTTAGTTCTTTTAAATTTTTTATTTTTTGATTGTTGCGTGTTAAGGTAACTGCGTTTTGCAGGGTAACCACTAATTTTTCATTATTCCAAGGTTTTTCAATAAAATCGGTCGCGCCCTCTTTAATGGCAGCCACTGCCAATTCAATATTGGAATACGCAGTGAACAGTACCACAGACAAATGGGGACGCAGTTTTTTAATTTCGCGCAACCAATAAAGCCCTTCATTGCCGGTATTGATCCCCGCGTGGAAGTTCATATCCAACAAGATAACATCTAAATCGGGGTTATTGCGCAACATTTCAGGAATGCGGTTCGGTGCAGCAATGGAGAGCACACGCTCGAAATGGGCAGGCAACAGCAGTTCTAAAGTAGTGCGAATTGCCTTGTTGTCGTCAACAATGAGGAGGGTTCCGGGGTGGGGCATGGGGGGGAGTGGTTAGTGATTAATGGTTAATGGTTAATGGTTAATGGTTAGTGGTTTGTGATTTGTTTAGAGCAACCATTTCCATGCGGGTATTATCCGAATGGTCAAGTTGTTTTCCTGAAGTGTTTCTTCTTCGTTGAAAGTAACAATATCAAGCCTGTCTAATTTGTAATATTCGGCAAGTTTTACCAAAGCGGTGATTTCTCGCTGGCGAGTAACATCATTTTGCATGCTATACGATACTTGTATTGCCCGCCGTTCTTTCGGAATGAAAAAGTCAACTTCTACATTTTTATTATAAAAAAACAGGTCTTCACCATACTTTTTTTTCAAATCAATGGCAATTAAATTTTCCAATAATTTGGTTTCAGGATCGAACAAAAGATTGTTTAATAAGCCATTATCTAAAAAATATCGCTTTTTAAATGTCTCTTTGTCACTCAATTTATCTGAGAAATTTGAAATACCAAACACCAAATTGGCATCTGACAAAAATTTGAGATAATCGGTAAGTGTATTACGGGCAATGGTGGTTCCTGCAGAATCCACAATATTTTTTAATCGTGATAAAGATGAAGGTTGCATCACGCTTTCTGCCAACTTTTTAACAAGCACTCTAATGGCGTTTTCATTTCTAATTTCATTTCGGGAAATAATATCACCCAAAAGAATTTTTTGATATAGTGAATTAAGCCAACTACGTTTATCATTTATTTCAAAAGATTCGGCAAAACCACCAAAATAGAAATAATCACGAAACAGTTTTAGCACCTGGATACGCGTATCGTTATATTCCCAATTTTTTTCTAAAAGAACTCCATGATAGTTTAAAAATTCAGAAAAAGAGAAAGGAAAAACTTCACGGGCTATAAATCTGCCGCCGAGTGTAGTATAAATTTCTTTACTCAGCATTTGTGCATTGCTTCCTGTAATAAAGACACGATATTTTACATCGGCTAAACGACGGGCAAATTTTTCCCAGCCTTTAATATTTTGAATCTCATCAAGAAAAACCAAAGGCTTACAATCGAACATTTCTTTGTAGGCATCTAAAAACATTCCCAACTCTTCTGCTTTGATGGAAGCCAACCTTTCATCTTCAAAATTGATGAATAGTATTTCCTCTTTTGAAATCTGTTTAGTTTCTATCAAATCTTGAATGTGTTGATACATCAGATATGATTTGCCGGCGCGACGCAAACCAACAAACACATAATTTGCCTTAGATTCCAATTCAACAGGACGTTTCATCAGTTTTACAGAAGTTATTTCAGTCTGTTTTTCAACGATCAATCGTTTGATAATTTCCTTATCCATTTTGTATCTTAAATAGAGATTATTTCAATTTCCTCTCAAAGGAGCCTGCAAAAATAAAATTATTGTTCAATATATTGAGCAATAATTGAAATTTATTTATCAGTATGTTGAGCAATTTTTTCTTTCCGGAATCGTCGTCTGACTCCCATCACGATATGCGCGGTAGTGGGGCGACATAATCTCGATGCCGGCGTCGTGAAATACATCCTGTACGTTTTGGTGCAAATCGGAGTAGATTTGCGCCATTTTGTCTGCGTCGGCGGCATAGACATTGAGTTGATATTCAGCGTAAAAATCGTCAAGGGCGGTTTGGAGAATGAAGGGTTTTGGAGCCTCCAACACATC
>WQSU01000137.1 GCA_009787675.1 Lentimicrobiaceae bacterium | reverse complement strand
TGGTAAACAGAACGGCAATTATTACCGTAACGGCAGAAGATAAGACAAGCACAGTTTATAAGGTAAATTTTATACTCACCAGCGATGATGTGAAATTTACAAATATTAGATTTGGAACCAGCACTGCTAATCAAATGCCATTCTCAGCAGGAAAAACTGTGTACGAAAGCGCCTATTCGTTTACATCTGCACCATCTGCGCTTACTATGACTTTAAGTTGCACAGGAGCATCAGTAAGTAAATCTCCTGCAACTAATGTATTTAACCCCGATACCAATTATTTTACGGTAACTGCTCAAGATGGCATTGCTATAGCCACTTACAAAGCCATTATTAAAAACACCAATTATGCTTTAACTACCGGCAATAACAATGCATTTAGATTTAATTATAATGGATTGGTAAATCAAAATACCGGTATCAATGTTACAAGTACCAATAACGGAAATACGAATACGGTTACAACTACAGTGGTAACAGTGCCTGTAGGTCCAAATGTGCCACCGGAATTGGTAATTTTACCTACCGGATTTTCTGCCGCTGTTGCACCTCCTACTTATACTATTGTACAACCCGCCCACAGAAATGATACGGCAATTGTAACGCTTACTGCAAACGATGGCGTTACGAAAAAAATATACAGAGTGCCTTTCAAAGCCACACTCTCAGGAGATGCCACTCTTAACAATATGACCTACAACGGATTTCAAGTTCCGGGATTTAATCCTGCAACAGAAAGTTATATGCTTATTTTCCCTTCCAATGTAACGGAGGTGCCTGAAATTAATTACTTGCCAACTTTTGAGTGGCTTCCAGAGGAAAACATTAGTTATACTCCCGCTGCTACTTTGTCTGACACCACTGTTATTGTTGTTACTGCAGAAAACGGAACAACCAAGAAAACATATAAAATCTATTTTGAAGTGGTTGAGCAGGAAAAAGACGCCTATTTAATGGATATTAAACATGAAAATAAGAGCTTAAAAAACTTTAACCCAACTCAGTATAATTATACTGAAGATATTCCTTATTCATCACCAATACCTCCTGTGGTAACTCCCTTTGCATCTTCGCCTACGGCTTTGGTTTTCCCGTCCTTACAGTTAAATGTGCCTCCATATACACAATCTTTCCTTGTTTACTCAGAAGACATGACCGTGCATCATATTTACACTGTGAATTTTAATTTGATAAAAAATACAAATCCTTATTTAGCAGATATTCAAATTAATGGCGTTTCTTTGCAGGATTTTAATTCACAAATGTATGAATATGATGTTGAATTGCCTTATATGGAAATGAATGCTCCGGTGGTAACGGCAACTCCTGCTTACCAATATGCGCATGTTATTATTCAACAAATTGATACGATTATGGGAACTGTTACCATATCTGTTACTGCGGAAGATGATACTTTTTCGGAAGATTATTTGATTCATTTTACCAGAGAACTGTCGCCTGTATTAACTATAGAGACTATTCATTATGACTATAATGACGAATCATATACTTATGAAGTAACAACTAATGATAATGAATATACCATTATGCTTCCGGTGGAAACTGAAGGTGAGCCTGCTATTACAGGCATTTTCTTAGCCGATGACCGCGCCAATGCAGTGATTGAAGAGCAACCCGACGAAACGAACAATTTCACTGGAACAGTAGTAGTTACTGCTGAAGATGCAACAGAAGAAACCTATTCTGTAATCTTTGAAAGAACGTTGTCAGAAAGCACTTTATTAACAGGTATTAGCTATAATGGTGTTCCTGTACCCAACTTCCATCAGGACACGTTAACTTATGAGATCATGCTACCCTATACCACTTCACAAATACAAAACGTTTCGGCTACTGTTGCATGGAAAAATACGATTGTTGCAATTGCACAAGCTACACAGCCCTTTGGTCAAGCCACCGTTACAGTAACCTCCGAAGATGGAGCAAATAGTAAAGTCTATACAATTATTTTCTTGCGTAAAGGCACGCCTTATTTGGTGGCTTTGTCTTACAATCTTGACGGAATTTCAACTGCTATTTCCAATTTTAATGCACTAACTTATAATTATGATATAGAATTAGAAATGGCAACAACTACTGTGCCTGTATTAGAATATATTCTTGAAGACACCAGATGTACAGTTCAACGTATTGACCAAATTACACCCAACGGCGCCTCTCAATTAAAAATATTTACATGGAACATGGATGATTCGGTAACCTATTCTGTGAATTTTAAAGTTTTAATCTCTACAGATCCCATTTTAAATTCCATATTTGTAGATGGCGAGCCTATTGTAGGTTTCAATCCTAATACATTGCATTATACCATTCCTGAATTTCCATACGGAACGGAAGAATTGCCTGTTGTTACCGCTGTAGCAAAATATCCTGATGCAACGGTTGTTTATGAGCAAATTGAAGGCTTGCCGGGAACAGCCGCCATTACGGTAACGGCAGGAGATTTAAGTACCAGCACCTATACTGTTTCATTCAGTGTGGATTTAGGCAACAATACCTATTTGGCTGAGTTGTTGATTGGGGGCTACCCTTGGCATCAANTTNNGATCTAAGATGTTTATTTTTATGAAATAGTGTTCCCGTATGGAACAACCGAAATTCCGGAAGTGGATGGAACTCATGAAGATGAAACTTCTATTGTTACCGTTGAGCAGGCGCACCAATTTGGAGATACGGCTAAAATAACCATTACAGCAATCAACGGAGACGTTGCCATATACTATGTTTATTTTCCAATGCCCAAATCCAACAATGCACAAGCATCAATGATTTACATTGATTGGGAACCATTAGAAGGTTTTGTGTCATACCAAACAGAATACTGGGTAAATTTACCTGTAAATTATACTGGGAAACCGGATGTTGAGGTAATACCGGTAGATCCAAATGCTACAGTAAAAGATTTTACTACACCGCCAGCAGAGTTTACCATTGCTAAAACTGTTACGGCAGAAAACGGAATAGATGAACTTACTTACACTATTCATTTTCAAAAACTAAATTCCATCCTTACCTATACTGATGCAGTGGAAATCAATGTATATCCTAACCCAACTTCCTCAATTATTCATTTTGAAGTAAAAGAATTTGATCAGGCAAGCCGTTTAGAAATCTATTCTATTGAAGGCAAAAAAGTGGGCAGCAATACATTGCAGAACGGAATCAATACAATAAATGTAGAACACTTACAACAAGGAATTTACATTTACAAAATTTTCTCAGAGCAAACTATGCTTGGGGCAGGAAAGTTTGTGAAAAACTAATAATTAATTTGACCCTAAAACGAAAAGAGGCTGGCAACAGCCTCTTTTTATTTTTCATAATACATGGGAAAAAAACTATTTTTGCCCGTTCAATTATTTGTTATGTCAAAAAGAATTTTAGTAGTTACCGGCGGAGGCGATTGTCCCGGACTAAACGCAGTGATTCGGGGGATTGTGAAAAGCGCCAAATTAGATGGAAACTGGGAAATCATTGGCTGTATTGAATCCTACAACGGATTGTTACGGGATAAAATGGAGATTCTGCCACTTTCTGAAAAAGAGGTTGCCGGCATTCACGTAAAAGGGGGAACTCTCATTAAAACAACGAATCGCGGTGGTCCCTTTAACTTCCCCGTGCAACAACCCGATGGCTCGTGGAAAACCGAAGACCGCTCGCAACTGCTATTGCAACGCCTTGACGATTTGGGCATTGAAGCCATTATAAGCATTGGGGGCGATGGCTCGCAACGCATCTCCCTTGAACTTGCAAAACTGGGCGTTAACATGGTTGGCGTGCCCAAAACCATAGACAACGACTTGTCCTGCACCGACTTCACCTTCGGTTTTCAAACTGCTGTGCAAATTGCCACCGAAGCTGTGGACAAATTGGTAACTACTGCTGAAAGCCATAACCGCGTATTTATTGTGGAGGTGATGGGTCGTGACGCTGGTTGGATCGCCCTGCACACCGCCTTAGGTGGTGGCGCAGAAGTGTGCATCATCCCCGAAATTCCTTATGATCCCAAAATTATTGCCGAAAAAATTGAAACACGCTACAAAAACGGGGAAGGTTTTTGCAATATTGTCATCGCCGAAGGCGCTAAAGCCATTGATGGAAAGATAACAGGAACTGCCCCCACCGCAGTGGGCGATGAACACATTAAATTGGGCGGCGCCGGCGATAAACTCAAGTTAGAATTAGAACAGATTGGCGTGAAACACGACATCCGCGTTACCGTGCTCGGACACTTACAACGCGGCGGAATCCCCATCGCGTACGACCGCATTTTAGCCACCGCCTTCGGCGTGAAAGCCTTTGAACTTGTAAAAGAAAAAAAATATGGTAACATGGTGGTTTACAACCATCCTGAAATTACATACGCATCACTTGAAGAAGTGGTGAAAAACCTCAATTTTATTAACCCTCAAAAAAATTCATTATTATGCGCTGCCAAAAAAATCGGAATCTCCTTCGGAGACTAAATAAAAAAACAAACACCATTCTTATTGTTGCCTTATGTTCTTTGCTTTCTGTTTCATTGTTTTTTACCTTCATGAGCTGCGACAGGCAAGAAATGCTTTATGGCACTTGGGTGCTCCAAACGGTATTAATGAATGGTGAACCTCTTGAAGACTCCCTGCAATTCAATTTAATCCCTAAATACACCTCCTATACCTTCTTTATTATGAATAGTTTGACTATTAGAACAATTGCATCAGGTGAATCCATCACTTCCCCTGAAGGATTATATTATTTTAAGGATAAATCAACAATAGAAATGAAATACACGCTCTTGTACAAATATTATGAAATTACTGCAGCAATAAAAAAACTGAATAGACAAGAGTTGCATCTTCAATATAATGATAATGGAAATGATTATCTTTTAAAATTATATTCATATTAAAATTTAATAATTAAGAAAATACAAATGAAAGATTTTGATACTATATGTGCTATTTCTACACCACAAGGCGTAGGGGCGCTTACAGTGATTAGAGTGTCTGGAAAAGAAGTTTTTGAGATTTCATCAAGATTATTTAAAAATGTTGGTAACTTTAAGGTGTTGCCCCCTAATTTTGTAAAACAGTTTGATGTTTTTGAGGGCGAAATGATGATAGACCAAACAATGGTGGTTAAATTTGCTGCTCCTAAATCTTATACAGGAGAGGATGTGGTTGAAATTACTTGTCACGGGTCAAAGTATATTCAGAAAAAAATCATAGAGCTTTTATTACAAAACGGTGCGCGTTTGGCGCAAGCAGGAGAGTTTTCCATGCGGGCATTTTTAAATGGAAAATTAGACTTGCCACAAGCCGAAGCTGTTGCCGACTTAATTGACTCTCAGTCGGAAGCCGCCCATAAGTTGGCAATCAACCAACTGAAAGGAACCTTTTCTGCCCGTATTAAATCATTGAGGGCGCAGTTTGTAGAATTGGCTGCCCTCATGGCATTAGAACTTGACTTTAGCGATGAGGAGGTAGAGTTTGCTGACCGCACCCAACTCCGTACCCTTTTGCATACGCTGAAAGGAGAGGTGGCGCAACTCACTGAATCTTTTAAATTAGGGCATGTGCTCAAAACGGGCATTCCTGTTGCCATTATTGGAAAACCCAACGTGGGAAAGTCAACCCTGCTCAACTGTTTGCTAAAAGATGAGCGCGCCATAGTTTCCCACATACCCGGCACCACACGCGATACTGTGGAGGACAACTTCACCATCAACGGCACAAACTTCCGCTTTATTGACACCGCTGGCATCCGCCTCACAAACGATGAAATAGAAACTTTTGGCATTGAACGTACCTTCAAAGCCATTGACAAAGCCGACATCATCCTCTATATGGTCGATATTTCGGACACTTCATTAGAAGAAGTGGAAAAAGAACTCCTGTTTTTAGAAAACGAGATTGACTTCATCCATAAAAAGCTGATTATTGTTGCCAATAAAATAGACCAGCTCAACGAATTGCCCAAACATTTTACAGAGTGGTGTGATTACGACATCGTCTTTGCCTCCGCCAAACGCAACGTGAACATTGAGGAGATTCGCGATCTGCTCACACAACACATAGACCAACATAACATCGAAGACACCACGCTGCTTACCAATGCCCGCCACTACGACATCATGCTCAGAATAGAAGCTGAAATAAAGCAAATAGAAAGCGCTTTCACCAAAAATCTACCTACAGATTTAATAGTCATTCATATTAATAGCATTCTTAATCTATTAGGGGAAATTACAGGGGAGATCACTACCGATGAGATTTTGAGTGGGGTTTTTGGTAGGTTTTGCATCGGGAAGTAAATCAATTAGGAATTAAAAATTAAGAATTAAGAATTAGCGGTAAATCAGCATTTTACCGCTTTTTTTGTTGATATTTTTTTATCCTTTCACATCGTTTTATATCGTTTTTTGTGTATTTTTGTACCGCATATGTACCACGGAGATAGCAGAGAAAAAAGCAAATCCTAAGTGATAGAGTAATTTTACACCAATTTACACCAGTTTACGTAAATTGACAACATATAAACACTAACATAACTAATATTACATTAATATGACAGGGAAATTTGAATACAAAACCGTTTGTAAACACTGCGGTAAAACCTTCATCGCACAAAAAAGCACTACAAAATACTGTAGCGCCCACTGCGCCAAACGTGCCTACAAAGCCGATTTGAGAGCAAAACAATTGCAAGAAGAAAGCGATACAATAAAAGAACGCAATCGCCGGAACCTGCTCGCACAGGAATATCTATCCATAACTACGGCGG
>WQSU01000136.1 GCA_009787675.1 Lentimicrobiaceae bacterium | reverse complement strand
TAAGGTTCACATTCTGCGGCGTTAATCAGCAAATATTCAGCGGTTTTTCCTTCTGGGAGCATATATTTTACATGTGTTGGGAAGCAGGCGCCACCCAGTCCCACCACGCCGCAATCTTTAATACGTTGCACAATCTCCTGTTTGTTCAGTTTTATCTCTTTCACCACTTCGGGAGAGCGGTCAATGGCGGGTTCCCATTCGTCGCCCTCCACCTCAATTACCACAGCGGTTTTCTTGAAGTGAGAACAGTCGGCAACCTCCTCCACTTGCGTTACTTTTCCCGATACGGGCGAATGGACGTTGGCGCAGATGAACGATTCCGCTTTTGCCAGCAAAGCGCCTACCTTCACGGTATCCCCTTTATTTACTTGGCACACAGGAGGTGCGCCCAAATTCTGGTGAATAAAAACGGTAGCCGTTTTGGGAATGGGAAACGTTTCTACAGGTTCGTGGTCGGCAAATTTATTTTCTTCAGGGTGCACCCCGCCTAAGGTAAAGGTTTTCATATAATTCAGTTTATTTTAATGAACTCGCGAAATAACACAAAGTTTTTAAAAATGAGATTTTTCTTCATTACATCTTCCCGAAATAGGTAAATCAAGTTTAACCTAAATCTTTTAAAATATGGAATATAAACAAGAATTCCCTTGACTAAAAAAGAACAGTACTGTTCGCAATGAAACACCCATCGGCTCATCGATCACTGTTTCAATCCCACCGTCTTATTAAATACCAATTTTTCATCCATACTTTCTTTGTCCACGCAGAAATAGCCAATGCGTTCAAATTGATAATATTGGGCAGCGTTTTCTTTGGTAATATTTTGTTCAACCAAACCGTTTACCACTGTTAATGAGTTGGGGTTCAGGTAGTCCAAAAAAGTTTTGCCCTCATCGGCGTTGTCGGGTTCGGGAACGGTAAACAGACGTTCAAAAAGGCGAAACTCAGCCGGTTTGGCAAAAGTTTCCGCAATCCAATGAATCGTGGCTTTCACTTTGCGTGTAGTGTGCATACCACTCTTCGTTTCAGAATCGTACGTGCAATGAATCTCAATGATGTTACTTGTAGCATCTTTTACAACATGTGTACATTTTACAATGTAGGCGTACTTCAAGCGCACTTCACTATCAATCGTTAATCGGAAGAAGTTTTTATCAGCATCTTCTTTAAAATCAGCACGTTCAATATACAATACTTTGCCAAAAGGAATCTCTCTCACGCCTGCTTCAGGGTCTTCGGGATTGTTAACGGCTTGTAACAGTTCTGTTTCGTTTTCGGGATAGTTATCAATAATCAGCTTCACGGGATCTAAAAGAGCCATAGTTCTGATTGCAGCTTTGTTGAGGTGTTCGCGGGCACAAAATTCCAGCAAACTAACGTCAATCACATTTTCTCTTTTTGCTACGCCCACTGTTTCTGCAAAATTGCGAATGGCTTCAGGAGAATAGCCTCTGCGGCGCAATCCCGAAATGGTAGGCATACGCGGGTCGTCCCAACCCATCACGTGTTTTTCCGTAACCAACTGTAACAGTTTACGTTTACTCATGATGGTATAATTCAGGTTCAACCGTGCAAACTCAATTTGTTGCGGATGATGAATTTCCAATACCTTGCAGAACCAATCGTAGAGCGGTCGGTGCACCTCAAACTCTAATGTGCAGATAGAGTGAGTAATATTTTCTATAGAATCGCTTTGTCCGTGTGCGTAGTCATACATGGGGTAGATGCACCATTTGTTTCCTGTACGGTGGTGTTCGGCAAAGAGAATGCGGTAGAGAATGGGATCGCGCAAATGCATATTGGGCGAAGCCATGTCAGCTTTGGCACGCAGCACGTGGCTACCTTCGGGGAATTCGCCTGCGCGCATGCCGTGGAACAATTCCATATTCTCTTCAATTGTTCTGTTGCGGTATTTGTTTTCCGTTCCGGGTTTGGTGGGCACGCCGCGCTCGCGGCTAATCTCCTCTTGGGTAGAGTCGTCCACGTAGGCAAGCCCGCGCACAATCATCAATTCCGCCCACGCATAAAGTTGGTCGAAATAGTCGGAAGCATAATATTCTCCCGCCCATTGGAATCCCAACCATTGAATGTCTTCTTTAATGGAATCCACGTATTCCACATCTTCTTTGGTGGGGTTCGTGTCATCGAAACGCAAGTTACACAAGCCGTTATATTTTTTTGCCAATCCAAAGTTCAGGCAAATGGATTTGGCATGACCAATATGCAAATAACCATTCGGCTCCGGCGGGAAGCGTGTATGTACGCGCGAATCGTTTTTTCTTTTTTTCAGGTCTTCTTCAATAATTTCTTCAATAAAATTCATAAGGGTAATTTACTTTGAGTTTATATAGTTAATTAGGTCATGATTTCTAAACCCTATTCTTTAACAAACTTCACGGTTTTCTCTAAAATCTTTAAATAATAAATACCATTTGCCAAAGAGGAAACATTGATTACGTGAGAAAGAGATAATTTCCCTTGCGTGAGTATTTGTCCATAGAGATTATAAATGGTATATTCAATATCATCATTATTTGTTCCTAATTGTTCGCTGTAAACTGTTAATTCTCCTGTGGTTGGATTCGGATAAATGAGAATTCCCGTTGATTGTTCATTTTCGTCTATACCAACATAAACTTTGAAACTAACAGAAATGAGGTGGTTTTCTTTGACATTGGTAAAGGTGTATGAACCGTTTGTTGCTGCGGTAGGATTTTCCGTTCCATCAATAAATACTTTATTGACCCTATATCCTTCATCAGGTGTAAAGGTAAATGTTTGACTTGTTCCTTGAGTTACTTCTACGGCGCCTGAAGGATTAATTGTACCGTGTGAGCCTGCACTTGCCGTAATTGTATAAACAGAAACGCATTTCGGCATAGTTACACTTTCAGCAATAGATTCAAGGCTTTGGCAAGCTACTTTTACTGACCATGTATGACCGACTGCTATATTAAAACTGTTATCCGTGTATGAGGGTGTAGTAATACTGGATGCGATACGGACATTATCGCGATATACGTTGTAAACAGGGTTGGTTGTTGCCGGAGGATTCCATGTTAAGTTAGCCTTACTACAATCTGATGAATAGTTAACTTTAAAGTTTGTTACAGGGTCACAGTCGTTGGGAGCGACTGTATAAGTACCATCAATATATTCAGCGTCTGAATTAATAGGGTCTAAGTAAGGTTTCATGTGAAGAGAGGCATTACTCATTCTATCCCAATGGTACCAAAGTTTTCCATAAAAGTCGGGTGAAGAAGGTGAAGTACAGAATGAATTACCTCCTGTGAGTGTTCCTACAATACGTCTATCTTGATTAAAGATAGGGGAGCCGGACGATCCACCTTCGGTAACCCCCCAATTGGTTTGGGTTTGAGCCCAAGTAACACGCCACACAGAGTTTGCCGCCATAATATTGCCATCAATGTTAATATTGCCGGTTGAAACGAGCGAGCTGGTAAAAGTTGAAATTTTCTTTCTATCTCCATCAGGATGGTGAATACTAACGCCACTGGTAGCCGCAGTATTTCGTCTGTCCCAACCGTTATAATACGCATCGTAAGACTCTGGAATATTTTGGTTGAGACGCAATAAAGTACCGTCAGAGCCTTGATGCGTTGGAATGTTCACTAAAATTTGACCTCCTGTCATTGTTTTTGATGAAGCAGCAGTACCTGTGCAGGTGGTGTATTCGTAGTTAAAATAAAAGACAGTTTGATTTACGTTAGTGGCGCTGGCACCGTCAAAACAGTGAAATGCTGATAATACAAGAGGATCAAGATTGCCGGAAGTATTGTTTATTACTGAGGCGCTGCAAAAATAGCTGTATGGCGGGATCGGTATCGTTAACCGTACAACCCCTTTTTTTTGGTCTTGCCAATTGGCGCCTTCAGGGCAATTTATATTCACTTCACAAGGTTGTGAAGCTCTATCTACTCCTAATTGTTCTACTCCATTTGGAGTATCAAAAAATAAATTGTTATACCCATAAACCACGCCAGAGATAATAAAGGGCGAGTAGGCATTGCCTGACATGGGCGCTAAATATTCCATGGTAAGAATTTCGCCCTGAATAAATTCTGTTGCAAATTCAACTTTGGTTGGGTTGCTCTCTTGGGTAAATGCGCCCAACACTTGCGAACGGGTATCGTTGTAAATAAATAACTTTCCGCCGGCAGGGATATCAAACTTGTCGTAAAGGAGCATGATGCCAATGGCATCTTCTGCCGTAATGCAAAGCCTCCAAATTTCCTGTCCACTGGGGAGTATAGTCCATTCACCAGAGTTTTCCGTAGTGAAATTTACCGGAATAATTCTACCTACGCGAGGTGGTAAATTATCGAGTTTACGTACAGCATCCTCTTCACGCAACGCTACTACATTAAAATCAACCAGCAAATCTACCGTTGAGGAAAGCCTTACATTTTCCGTTTCAAAAATAAAACTTGGAGGAGTGCCGCCTACACTAATTTGTGCAAATGAAGGAGTTATTACAAAAAATAACGCCAATAAAAAAAATGAAAGAATAGTTTCTTTTTTCATAATAAATATTTTTTGGGTTTTTAGAAGTTGGTTTTTCTTGTAGAAAGTGGCTGCAAAACTACACAATATTTTATATTAATAAACATGAAAGTTCAAATCTTTAAAATGCTATGTAAACTAACGCTGTATCATTTTTTTTAATTTCAATAGTAAAAATTTCTCCGACGGCTTCGTTTAAAGAGCCCTCCCATAATTCTTTGAACTTCTGCTTACAAACTGAGTATTTTAATCCACGATAGGTAATAGCTGTTTTGGATGAGAAACTAAAAATTGAGATTTGCTGCCCTGGATAGCTCTCAAAAGTTGTGGTTTGCCTAATAGGAATAAAAGTGCCATAGTTACTCATCATGCTTAAAGAGATGCTGTTTGCATAATGCATTAAAATTCCGATGTTGGCTAAAAAGTGATCATCGCGCCAGCCTGTAGCGCCTAAAATAACGATATCATCCCATTCATTTGCTACACAGTATTTTATGGCTTTTTGCAAATCATTATAATCCACACTGTAGTCGGCATGAATGAGCGATTGGTATTTTTCTTTTTGTTCCGAAGAAATAGAATCACAATCTCCAATTATGACATTAGGAATAATGTTTAACTCCTCTAAAAACGAAATGGCGCCGTCGCAACAAACTATTTTTCCGGCATCTTTTAAAATTTGCAAAGGTAGAGGATGGGTTGGTTTCTCACCATTTGCTAAAATTACAATCTTTGATTGCGGATTTACATGGGGGAGGAATCTCATTATTGTCATGAATCTTTCTTTTCTTTCTTATAGAGTTGCAAAAGTATATAAACAACAATAAGAAAATATGAAGGTGTTGCTTTTTTTTTATTTTTGCCGATTGATTTGAGAATCGTGTAAGGATATGTTTTTTCGCTGTTTTCAACCAAAAAAAATTAATTAACTTATTATATTATTTTATTTATGAACATTTTTATTTCCAATTTGAACTTTAAAGTTGAAGACGGAGGCTTAAGACAATTATTCGAAGAATATGGCGAAGTTTCTTCAGCCAACGTGGTAACAGACCGTTACACAGGTCGTTCCAGAGGCTTTGGCTTTGTAGAAATGCCCGATGATGCAGCAGCACAAAAGGCTATTGAAGAATTAAATCAATTTGAACACGAAGGTAAGGTACTTACTGTTAACGAAGCTCGCCCACGCGAAAGCAGACCCCCAAGAAGCGGGCACAGTGGTGGAGACAGACGTCGTGATGGCGGTGGTAGAGGATATAGCGACAGAGGCAACAACAAACGTTGGTAGTTTAGGTCTATTTAAACATTTTTTAAAAAACATCTTTTCTTCAAGTTGCTCCACCCCCCGGCGGCTTTATGAATAGCAGGGCACAATAACGTTCAAAAGAAACCTATAAATCGTTGATTTTCTTATTTTGTAATTATTAAGATAGGAAATTTTAGTATGATGAACAATTTTGATGCTAATTTTTAGCTACTGTTTTCTATACAGAGAGTCAGGAGTTATTTTTACAGAGTCAAATCAAAACGGATGCAGGCTATGCTGGGGAGCAGCTTGTCAGGGATAGTTTTGAAATTCTGACTAAAAGTCAATAAAAAGGATTGTTAGCAGCAGTCCTTTTTTTGATATTTACAGAAGATATTTATGCCTTAAAAAAACAATATATTCGCAAACTTTTTAAAAATTTTACACATTAGAATCATAATTATCAATGAACGAAAAAATTACGCTTCATATTAACGGACAAAAAGTTACTGCAAACGCCGGAGAAACCATTCTTAACGTTTGTAAATCTATCGGCGTAGAGATTCCGCATTTGTGCCACGACCCCAAATTAAAACCGTTTTCTTCCTGCTTTTTATGCGTGGTTGCCATTAAAGGTTATAAAACGCACCAGCCTGCATGCTCCACAATAGTGCAGGAGGGAATGGAAATTGAAACCGACACAATCACCATTTTTGAGGCGCGAAAAACGGCGCTGGAGTTGTTAATGAGCAACCACTACGCCGACTGTGTGGCGCCCTGTAAACTTACTTGCCCCGCAGGCGTGGACGTGCAAGGCTACCTGTCGCTGATTGAGAAAGGATTGTATGAACAAGCAGTAGCTTTAATCAAGGAAACCAACCCTTTGCCTGCTATTTGCGGGCGAGTGTGCGTGCGCCCCTGCGAAGCCAAATGTCGCCGACAACTCACCGAAGATAAAACACCCGTTGGAATTGATTATCTGAAACGCTATGTTTCTGATTTTGACCTTCTTTCACATCTTCCTGATGCAAAACGAGCCGATTTCTCTAAATTTATACCCCCAACAAAACCGCTGAACGGGAAGAAAGT
>WQSU01000135.1 GCA_009787675.1 Lentimicrobiaceae bacterium | reverse complement strand
CCAGTAGTCCACCATTTGCGCCGGTGTTAGCTTGTCGCCGGTAGATTTGTGCAGGTGATACACTTTTTCATCGGTGAGGAAATATTCTGAAGAGGCGGGGTCAAGCGCAATGCAAATATCGACGCCGGGTTTATAACCGGCTTTTTCAATGGCTTTTAGAATCACTTCAATGGCTTCTTCATTTGATTTCAGGTTGGGGGCAAAACCGCCTTCGTCGCCCACATTGGTGGCGTATCCCATTCCTTTCAGCACCGACTTCAGGTTGTGGAACGTTTCGGCGCCCATGCGAAGCGCTTCGGAAAATGTTTCGGCGCCCACCGGCATAATCATAAACTCTTGAAAATCTATGCAGTTGTCTGCGTGTGAGCCACCGTTAATAATGTTCATCATGGGAATGGGCAAAGTATTGGCATTCACGCCGCCTATGTAGCGGTAGAGTTCCTGATTGCTTTCTTGGGCAGCGGCTTTGGCAACGGCTAAAGAGATGCCCAGAATGGCGTTGGCGCCCATATTGGCTTTGTTGGGCGTTCCATCAAGTTCTATCATACGTGCATCAATCTCGTTTTGGTTAGAAACCAGCATGCCTTTCAGTTCGTTAGCCAAAGTAGTGTTTACATTTTCAACGGCTTTAAGCACGCCTTTACCCATATATTTTGCTTTGTCGCCATCGCGCAGTTCCACAGCTTCGTGCACGCCGGTAGAAGCGCCGGAAGGCACGGCAGCGCGCCCCATGGCGCCGGCAGCAGTATATACATCCACTTCTACAGTAGGATTGCCTCTTGAATCCAAAATTTGACGACCATAAATTCCAATAATTTCACTCATATAATTGATTTTTAATTGTTTAAATGTTTTTAAATATGAGGCGCAAAGATATAATAAGTTTAATACCGCTTCACTTCTACAGCTGAAACACTTGTCTCAATCATAATGTTGATCACGCCTGCTGTTTCATTGTCTTCGGTGGAAACATATTGTCCGCCTTGTTTTTTAAGCCCTGTTACATCGAAAGATGAAAGCGTGCTGTCTGTTTTTTTAAGAACACATTTCATTCCGTATGGAATCTTTATTTCTACGGCTGAAGCATTTGACTCAATCGTTACGTTTACCTCAGGGTATAAACTTCCTAATTTTAATTCTAAAGCAGAAGCGTTCGATTCTATGTCCAATTCTTTTATTTTAAATGCACTTAAATCAATTTCTCCTGCAGTGGCATTAAGTTCCAAATCCATTTCCCAAACAGGAGTACTGTTTAACAGTACATTATATTGGTAAGAATTGTTATAATAATGTTTCTTGAAAGGTTGCAGTTCGGCTTTGATATAGATACTATTATTCTTTAATTCACTATTAATCATTATTTTACTTTGTGGATTCTTTGCTTCATGAATGGCAATCAACTCTTCGCCGGGGGAAAAAAATAATTTTCCTGCTGAAGCTACCAGTTCTAAATGTGCATTTTCATAATCCTCATACGTAATGAAATTTTTATCATTATGAGCAAAGGTATCATCATTCTTAAAAGTATAAGTATAATCTTTTGAGCAATGAAAATCATGATGCCATTTAGATTTACAACATTTTGAATTGCTGAAAACGAGCAAGAATGCAATGCCAAGAAATAGTATGGTGGTGTTCAATACAATTTTCCATTTATCTTGAATGGGCATTAATTTAATACCGACCCAAATTAAAATCAATGGCCAAAGTTTAAAAAACATACACCAACTGAAAGATATGATTTCAAGTGATTTAAGGATCCAAAGGATCCCTGCGGTGAGGAATAATATTCCCCAAAAAAAGTTTTTACTTTTCATAATATTTGAGGTTTAGTTTTTTCTACTGAAGATTAATAATAATATCCCCCCTATTACTAATAGCGCAGGAAAGAAAAATTCACGCAAATGAAAGGGAAAGGCTCTTACAACAAAGAAGAAAATGCCGAACAAAATTAAGAGGGCTCCGAGTACGAGCAGGGTGGCGTCTTTAATGTCCTTTTTTTTTTCTTCAGAAATTTCTTCAATAATAATTTCCTCATCTTGTTTTGAAGAGGATTGAAACCTTGTTTGTTTTTCGGGAACAACAAGTAACATAATGATATAGAGAATAAACCCTGTTCCTCCCATAAATAAGGCGAAGCAGAATGCAATTCTAAAAAGAACGGGGTCAACATTAAAGTATTCTCCCAAACCTCCGCAAATACCGGCAATCTTTCTGTCGGTTGAGCTTCTTGTTAAACGTTTTTGGTTCATAATGTAAAATTTTTTTGGTGGTTAGACGTATGAATGATAAATGGGTTACAACAGTTTTTATTTTTTAATAATGTGGGCAAAGATAAGTAAATTTTAATCGAATAATAACGTCTCCGTTATAAAATCCAACAATGGCAAACCAATTCTTGTAACTGTAATGTAATGAGACTGATAGTTGTAATATTGTGGATTAATTTTTTGTATTGCATGAAGTAAATAGTCACGTTTGTCTTTTCCAAAACAATCTTCAACTTCTTTTAGATCAATGCCGTTTTTTGTTCTCAATCTTAATAAAACATATTCATTATATTGCTCCACAGGATTTAAGTATTCCACCTCAAAACAGGGAATGTTTTTTTCTATGGCTTGCTTGTATTTTTCCACGTTTGCTATGTTCCAGCTTCTTGTGTTTCCGGAAAAACTGTGTGCCGAAGCGCCAAAGCCCAGGTAGGGCGTACCATTCCAATAGTTGGAGTTATGTTTGGAATGATAGTTTTTTAATGCAAAGTTAGAAACTTCATAGTGTTCAAAATCATTTTTTTCCGCTTCTTCAATCAGCGCGTTCATCTCCATCACCACTTGATCTTCATCTATATTTTGCATTTTTTGTTGCGATATTTTTTTATGCAACAATGTGTTTTCTTCAACAGTTAAAGAATAGGCAGATAAATGTTTGATGGGCAGTTGAAAAGCCGTTTTCAATTCTTGCATCCAATGCGGCATTGAACGCAAATAGATGCCGTAAATCAAATCTATGGAAATATTTTCAAAACCTGCTTTTTGTGCATTTTCAACGGCAAAAACAGTATCTTTTCCGGAATGTATTCTTCCTAAAAAATGCAATATTTCATCGTTAAAAGATTGTATTCCAATACTGATTCTGTTGAAACCTATTTTTTTTAGATCTTTTAAATAGTCAAAAGAAAGTTGTTCCGGATTTCCTTCAATTGTGCATTCTACCTCATCAGCCACATTAAAATTATCATGAATGGCATTCAAAATTTTTTCCAAATCATGAATAGGCAACAAACTCGGCGTTCCCCCGCCAAAGTAAACAGTCTCAACAATTTCCTTTCTCCCTTCTTTCTTCTCCTTTTTTCTTTCTGCTTTTTGCAACTCCTGAACCACAGCTTCCACATACCTTCCCATCTCTTTTGTGCAAACAACTGAATAAAAACTGCAATAAATACACTTTTTTTTGCAAAAAGGAATATGAATGTAGATGCCGGACATATCGGAAAATATTATGGGAAAACGTTCAATATAGAACTCTTATTTTTGCAATAATAAAATGAGATGATAAAAAAAAGCCCCACATTTCAGTGAGGCTTTCTTGTTATTGAATCAATTTTATGTTTACGCGGCGGTTTTGCGTACGCCCTTCAGGCGTATTATTATTGCCAGTAGGTTTGGTGTCGCATAATCCGTTGGCAACTATTCTTCTAGTGTCAATTCCTTTGGCAATCAAATAGTCTTTAACAGCATCGGCTCTTTTTTGCGACAGTGTCAAATTATAATTTTGGTTACCTACATTATCGGTATGTCCTTCCACATTAACAGAGGTTTTAGGATTCTTCTTCAAGATGGATACTAAGCTGTCTAACATTACATTATCAGATGAAGTAAAGGTTGATTGTCCAGTTTCAAAGAGAATCGTATAGGCAAATTCAACAAGTATAACTTTAGGTTCCGGTTTCTGTTCGGGAATCTCTTTTTCTTCTTTTTCTTCAGGAGGACATCCATCCAATTCCGGTACACCCGCTACATTGGGGCATTTATCTAAATGATCTGGAATGCCATCGCCATCGCTGTCAGGACAGCCGTCCCATTTAGCAGGACCTGCTTTATACGGACATTTATCGTCTTTATCAGGAATGCCATCGCCATCACTATCCGGGCAGCCGTTAAATTCCGGTAACCCCGGTTCATCAGGGCAATCGTCCAAATGATCTGGAATGCCATCTCCATCACTATCGGGACAGCCGTCCCATTTAGCAGGGCCTGCTTTATCTGGACATTTATCAAATTTATCTGGAACGCCGTCGCCATCTTTATCCGGTTCAGGAGGCGGGCACCCTTGATATTCACAGGTGCCGGAAACATTTTTACATTTATCCTTACGGTTGGAAATGCCATCACCATCTTTGTCACGTTTTTTGTTGTACATAATGGGAACTTTCAAAGCTGCTTGTACGTTCACACCATATTTATCCTTGCTGCAAAGGCTGATCAGGTCGTTCGTTCCAACCCAAAGTGGTCCTAAGCGCAAGCCTGCACCTACTGCAAATCCCATTTTAGACAATTGATTATATTGCAATGGAATAGAGAATCCAAACCATTTATGTTCAAAACGCGGAGTAATACTTACTATAGAATAGGAGTGAATCTTAGCCACATCATCTTTCACATTAATAGCCTGATACAAGGAAACAAAAGGTGTAAAGTTAACGTAAAACCCTTTCCAAATATGATAATCCACCTGCAATGAGATTGCTGTTGGCAAGGTAGTTCTAAAAAATTCGGATTCTTCTCCTTTTTTGAAGGTAGTACCAACTGCCATTAATTCATTAAGAGTTTCATTAATACCATTTAAGGCTCCATTTTGAGAAGTCATATTTCCAAAATCGTTGTCAAGATTAGAACCTCCATTCACTAACATATTATTACTCATGAGAGCTTTTTTGTAAGTAAGCCAGCCTAAATCGGTTACTGAAAAGCCAACACGCAATTTGTATTTATTTTTATATTTCATCTCGCTTACTTTACAATCCATTTCTTCCATAAAATTGTCGCCTTCGGGTCGCCATTCATAAACGAAACCTATGTCGAAACCCACGCCAAGTCTTCGAGAAATAATATCATAACTAAACTCATAGCCCTTTTTTCCAACAGTGATCCAATTATCAGACACACCGTAGCTGACGTTAGCTGCTTCTGTTTTGTTGGCATTACCAAACCCACCTATAGAATCCTTATTATAAAATTCAAAAACCATTTGATCTGTATTCAAATACATGGCGCCACACCCCTGCAACATTTTTACGGTTATACCACCTTTTACAAAGTGCTTTTTGCTTGGACTTTCAAATAATACACCGGCTAAAGTAGCGCCATACTCAGCAAAAGCAGTCATATTGACACTCATATTTTTTAAAGTATATTGATTGTTTTTGGTGTAGTCATAATACAAATGTTCCACAGACTCTCCTCTTCTGTCATGATAAAAGAAGGTGGTTACATTTTCATCCAAATTTTGCATATTGGTAAACACACGCATTCTGTTGGTAAACCCGATCGCCACTTTTGGAGTAATCGAAACCATAAAATTGAAAGCATGTGCAGAAGCCATAATATTGCCCCATTTGTCTTTTCCGTTAAGAAGCTCTTTAGGCTCGTAATTTCCCTCGTTCTTAATTGCGTAAGACATGTCTTTGATATTGAACGATAAATAATTGGTGAAAGCATCTAACGAGAAACCTCCCAAACTAATATCTACAATGTAACGAGAGTTGGCAATAGATGCCGGATTAAGATGCACGCCGGTAATCCCTGCGTAGTTGTCATTAACGAAAGGTAGAAATTCTTGCCCTTTCAACGAAAAATTCATAGTAGCTAAAATAGCCACAAAAAAAAATAGTTTTGATTTCATATTTTAATATTTTAATTTAACATTATGCCGTTTTATCAAAAGATAAACAGATTGTTTTTTTTAATGGGGGCAAAATTATAAAAATATCAATACGGTATTTTATTATATTTTTTTTAGAAAAAATATACTTTTAAAATCCACATGTTCATATTCGCTTCTATAAAATACAACGAGTAAACTAAAAAGATTTTGGTGGTACTGTCTGATATTTTAAAATAAATATTACTTTCGCACGACTTTTTAGGGATAAATTTGTTTTAAAGAAAACGAGTTTTGCTTTAAAATGTGAATTTTATATATAAAAAAACGTAAAATTATTTTCAAACACTTTATGTTAACTTTCTACTCCAAAATTCTGGAAACCGCAGTGAATGAAATAGCCAAACTACCGGGCATTGGTCGTAGAACCGCACTGCGATTAGCTTTGCACTTGGTGAATGCCGACCCAAACGAGGTAGAAACTTTGGCGCTTGCCATAACGGAACTTAAGTCATCGTTAAAAATTTGCAAATGCTGCTTTGCCATTTCAGATCATGATGTTTGTGAAATTTGCGCCAATTCGAAACGAAACCCCAACATTATTTGCGTGGTACAAGACATTAGAGATATGATTGCCATTGAAAATACCAGTCAATATTCCGGCGTATATCACGTGCTGGGCGGTGTGATCTCTCCTGTTGACGGCATTGGTCCAGCACAATTAAAACTGCAAGAACTTTTCCATCGCATTGAAAACAACTCTGTTGAGGAAGTGATTTTGGCGCTACCTTCCACTGCTGAGGGCGACACCACCAATTTTTATATTTACAAAAACTGTGTTGGAAAAACTGCAAAAATCTCTTTGCTGGCGCGTGGTGTAGGGGTAGGAGAAGAATTAGAGTATATCAATGAGATAACGCTGGGGCGCTCTTTGCTTACGCGTGTTAGTTTTGAAATGCAGTATGGGAGAGTGATATCTTAGAATTATTTTCA
>WQSU01000134.1 GCA_009787675.1 Lentimicrobiaceae bacterium | reverse complement strand
GGATTGACGGAAATACCTATACTTCCAACGAAAATACGGCGACCCACACTATTACCGGAGGCGCTGTGAATGGCTGCGACAGTGTTGTAACGCTGAATTTGACCTTGCTTTCTGAAATAACGCCTACATTTACCGGAATCACTACCGGATATACTTTGGGAGATCCCATCCCGCCGTTACCCTTAACTTCCGACAATGGCATTAGCGGCACGTGGGCACCTCCTATCAACAATATGGCAACCACTACCTACACCTTCACGCCCAATACGAATGAATGCGCTACCACCACTCAAATTACCATTACGATAACAGGCTCCTACTTTGTAATTATTGCAACGGCAGGCGCCAACGGCACTATTAATCCTGCAGGTAATATCAATGTATTATACGGTAACAGTCAAGGTTTCACATTCATGGCTAACGTCGGTTATGTAGTTGATAAACTTTATGTGGATGGTATCAATGTCCCCGATTCTATTCCCGGTGGTAGTTATACATTCAATAATGTAATCGCCAACCACACTATTACTGTTATTTTCAAATCAACAATAGCAACCTTTTGCCCCGAACAGGTATATGACGTTGCCAATAATATCGTCTATAACGTTGTAGAATTGGTTGGGCTTTGTTGGACAAAAGAGAATTTGCGTAATAGATATTATGCTGATAACAGCGCTATTCCTTTTGCAAAGCCATACTATCATACGCATAATCCAGATTCTGTACAGAATGCAGCCAACTTTGGGCTATTGTATGACTGGTACTCTGCAGCCAAGGTATCACGCGCGACAGTACAAGGCATCTGTCCTGATGGCTGGCGTCTCCCTACCTCTGCAGAGTTTCAATCGCTAAATACGTATATCATTGACGACTTAAGGAATCCCGCTTATTGGTTACTCCCCAACAATAATACTAACATTGCCGACATGGATGCCCGCGCTGCAGGTTATTTTAACAGCGCCTTAGAACGTTTTGAGGACTTGTACGGATCAGTAATCTTTTGGTCTTCGGATGCCCCAACTGCCAATACTTGCACAGGAGCATGTTTGCGACATAATTGTAATCAAATAGAACCCATAGAAATCAAGTTAGACGATGCGGTGAGCGTTCGGTGTGTTATGGAATAGTGGGGGTGAGATCAAGAGGTTGCCGGTGCGACAACGGTAATAATCATTCCTTGACAAAACTCTTTACCGAAGAATAGTTCCCTTCTGCTATGCGAATGAAGAAAGTGCCGGAAGGAAGAGCAGACACGTTGATCCTAAAAGTTGCTTCGTTTGTCTCAAAATGGGCAATGGACATACCTGTTAAATTATAGATATCAATGGTAGCCCTCTTGAAAACGCCATACTTTATAACCAACTTACAAAAATAATGCGGCATCCCATGAAATATGAACAAAATCATCCTTATCAACCGCTTGAACATTTGTAAGGGGATAAGTTACTTCATATAATGTGACTGGTTACTTGACTGACTCTTTAACCCATTTTTTTGTGCGCTTACATAACTCACACTCGCAAAGAAAATGAGAGTTACAAAAAAGATAATTTTTTTCATACTACTTTACAACAACTTTCTTGTTTGCACAGCTACCATCTTCAAACATAATCTTCAAAAAATAGATTCCAGAGTTAAAATCTTCAATAGTAATTGAATAGTTATTTGTATTCAAAGGAATCACCTTTTGAAGCTGTCCTACCAAATTGTAGATTTCTACCGCTTTCATGCTTTGGTTTGCGCTAACGGTAATATGATTATCGGCAGGATTCGGAAATATTTTAACAGAATTTTCTATAAACTGTTTTACACTACCTTCTGTACAAAAGATATATTCTGCAATACTCACCGATTCTACGCCATCGGGGTAAACAGCCGTAACTTTTACCACATTAATATCATCCATACTATAGCCATCGGGCAATTCAAAAAATTCATCGTTTGAAGTTATATTTGAGGCTACTTTTTTATCGTTTACATATACATTGTATCCAGTAAATTTATCATTGTCAGGCGCTTCCCATGATGCACGAAATACCATTCCTTTAATGGTCATGAAACATAATTTAAGATTTCTTGGAGGCTCATTTTCAAGCAGGTTGCGCTGCAGTAAGTAATTTCCATTGTAAATTTTCCTGCTACTTTTATCCTGTAAAAAGACAGTTACTTCAAGGTCATTCATCTCTTCAACAAAAGTGGATGCCATATCATATTCAAAAGTAAAATGTTGCAGGTCATATCTCTTCATATTTATCGGAGTGCCATTTCCATTGGGAATCATTTTCATCATCACATGATAGAAATCGGTTTCGTTGTTATTGCCTGTGTTTCCTGTAGTATGTTTTTCGTTAACAGATACATGAAGTACGGCGTCGTTAATATCTTCATAAGCAGCCATATTAAAATCTATTTTAACGGTGGTTCCTTCAACTTTAAAATTTCCTTTCAGATCCACAACAGGGGTCTGTTTTGCAGAATAAGAATGATAATAAAGTTCAAAATTGCCATTGATTTCAAGCAGGTTTCCATTAAAAAAGATAGTAGGAACAGAGGATATGTTGCCATAAAAACTGCTTCGTAATGACACATCCGGATTATAATAGGGATCGCCGGCGCCGGGGCTATTGGTGGGATACTTAGTGATCACCGTTTGTTCTGAAAAATCTTTCAAAAATTCTTGCATATTTTGGTTCACATACAAACATGGGGAACAGGTTGAACTTGTAAAATGATCGATCACAACACGTTGATCTGCAAATGCCATATAAACGCGCACATTCATGCTTTTGGAATTATCATCAGGACTTTGGTCAGCTTGTCCGTTAACTTTATCAATGGTTACCTGTAACGTATAGTCTTCATCTAAATGTAAATTAGTTTTTTCTGAAAAGGATAAACTATGTTCTCCATTTGGGGGCACTGATAAAGACGAAAAAACTTGTGTTACCTTTGGGAATCCTTCAAATTGATAACTTGCCTCTAACGAAGTAATGGCTTTAGCTCCTTTATTGGCAAACTTAAAACCCACCTCTTTTTTTCCTTGAGCGGTAACTTCATTCATACCTTCAATAGCGAGTAATGAGGCGTCATTTTCAACTAATGTTGATAATCTTATATTATCCACGTACAAGCGTATGGCTAACGGGCTTGAATCATCGCACCGAAAGAGAAAAATCAATCTCATATTTTCTTCATTAAAATCGGGTGATTCAACCTCTTCAGACACAATAAAATTGCCGCTTCCGGTATGTTCGTCCAACCACATTAGATTCCAGGTTTCGCCGTTATTGGTAGTAGTTCCAACCCCCACAGAGGTAGGTTCATTACCATAAACATAACTCACTTGGTAAAGAAATTCCAACAAAAGTGATCCGGTAACATTAGAACAATCAATTACGGGAGATAAAACACGCCCCCAAAGTCCTGCTGTAGTGCCATTGTGGGTAAAGCAAAGTTCATGCGGTTCACCGCCGGCATAATTACTATTTGAAATAGTGATTAAGTTTAACGCAGGATTGGGATGCCATGGCAACTTTTCCCAACCCGAAGGAAAATCAGCGCCATCAAACGTCTCATTAATATACAAAGTTTTACTCTGAGAAAATAAACACGTTGAAAAAACAACGATAACTGCTAAAAATAAGAATTTTTTTTTCATAATCATTAAATTTAAGTTAATATTATTGTGTTAATTATTTAATTATTAATTTCTTAACAAGAGAAAGATGATTATTGTTTTCGATACCATAGAAGTAAATTCCCGATTTTAAAGATGATGCATCAATAGAAACAGTATTTTCAAAAGCATTTAAAGGGATATTCATTACTGTTGCGCCCAAAATATTTTTAATGCTCAGTTGCTGCCCCATATTTTTTTCTGAAAGAGTATAAGATATTGTTATTGTGGAATTTGGAGAAGCCGGATTGGGATAAGCCCATAGCGATACAGGAGTATTATTGTTATCATTAACAGCAAGTTCAAGGTAATCAATTTCTACAAATAGCATAAATAGATCCATTTGGTTTTCTTCAGTCCAAAATTCAAGTTTAAATTTACACAATCCATAACCACCACGAGGATATATATGCAAAGTGTATTCATCATGTTTTCCTGCTTCTACAGTACCGCTCATGGCAAAGACATCATCATCGTAACAATTCTCAAAACAGCACACATAAGCCCTAATGCTATCCGGAAGCTCAATGTTGGTGCGTAAGGTGTTCATAGATACAGGCGCTGAAGTAATGTTGTTTAAGGCAAGCGCTATTACGTATTCTCCATAATACAGGTCGGCGCTGGTGATTTCTGCCGCAATGGTTTCTCCATTGGTGTAAGGAGTTCCTTGATTATTGGTTACTATAAAGTTTTGTGCATATCCAAAGAGAGATGCGCTGATGAAAAGAAGGGGTAGGATTTTTTTCATAATTATGGGTATGGGATTTTAAGGTTTAAAGATTTAAGGATTTAAGGATTTAAAGATTTAAAGATTTAAAGATTTAAAGATTTAAGGGTTTAAAGATTTAAGGATTTAAAGGATTTAAAGGTTTAAGGGTTTAGGGATGGTGGGTTATTTTACTAATTTAAAGGTTGCAGTTTGTCCGTTGATTTGAATTTTGGCAAAAAAGATTCCTTTAGGTAAGTGGCTAACATCAAGAATGGGCTGGTTGTAAAAGGTAGCGAGCGTTTGTCCTGTAAGGGAAATAATTTCTAATTTATCATACATGCCGGTTACCAACAATTCGTTATCTACGGGGTTTGGAGCTATTGAAATGGAGACTCCATTCGCATCTTTCACGTCTCCCTGCTGGGCTACTCTGAAAGTTACTTTAATAGCGTAATCTTTATCCACAGCGGGGAAAGTATATGAGGTAGCCTGTGCCAATCCTATGGATACACCATCAATCAATACTTCTTTTACTTCATATTTATCATTGGGAATAAAAATATATTCAGGGGTTTCGCCTTCCATGATGAGTCTTTTTCCTAAGGGAGAAATAGTCCCATTAATGCCTGTTGAAGAGGTAATAGTATGGAATGGCAGCGTAGAGATTTCATCCACTTTCACCATTACAGTAACTTTATAACCAAACGTTCCGTCGTTGTACCATATTCGTTCACCTTTTCTATTATAAAGTTCTAAATATCCTGCGCCTTCTCCCATATTGATACCGTCACCTCTTGAGTCGTATATTTCCACTCTATATTCTCCTTTCATAACAGGGATAAAATTAAACTCTCTCACCGTAACACACATCCATCCACAATCAGTCCAGGGACCACCTTGAAGGAGAATTGATCCGTCGGGATTAAAGATTTTGAAAGTAGTTTCCGAAGCATACTTGTCCGTAGCAAGAATGAAGGTCATCGCTATATCACCAATTGGAACGCTTTTATGAATAATGATACTTTTGGGTAGCGTAGAAACTGTTTGATTATTTATTTTAGCCAGATCAACGTTCAAAATTTGGTCTTCGTTAATTTGAACTTGAAATACAGGCAAATGTATGGTATCTATAGTCATGGTTGGAATAGTTCTATTATTCCATTGCATAATATTTGGGGTTCCATCTGCCACAGTATATTTAAGTTCTATTGAAGAAATTGAAGTTGCTCCCAAATTTTTGACGGTTAAGAAAGCGCTTGCATCACCGGAACAGTTATACACTTCAATTTCGTTGAGTAAAACAATTCTTGCGGCAACGTCAGGCAAATTCAAGTGCGTAATATTGGCATGAGCGGCAGTAATAATTTTTTCTTCATTCTCAGCAATAAAAACCAAAAATTCCAAATCTTCCAAAGCCACTTCAATGTCGTTAATTTGAGGGGGAATATTATAGGTAAAAGTATGGGTCCAAAAACTACCTGCGGTGGTGGGGGATACGTCCACTCCCCATTGTCCGGTAATAAAATCGCGCAACATGTGCTGGTGGCGGTACAGATCATCTATGATCATTTCGGAATTTAGGAGCATTCCTGCCTGAGGACCTAATATTTCATTCTGTAGCATAGCTACAGTTAATTTGTTTACCGGTTGCGGGGCATTTGCCGTATAATATACCTCCACTAAAAGTGTAAGTACGCGGGTGTTCCAGTCTATGGCTCCTTCAGCAGCAACATTCACACAGGATGCTTGGGCAAGAACCGTGTTTGTATGATTGCTCCACTGACCTCTATCATATAGATAATGAGAAGAGCCACTTGGGGATCCAAAAGTTTGACGGTTAATAGATCCTGTAGGATAACCACTTGGAGGTCCTGCTTTAGCCATTAACGGGTCTCCAAAAGGAGTAGTGTAATTTGGGATTCCTTCAGCATACCCTCCTTGATGAACACTAATGGTAAAAAATCTGTTGGGGTGCGCATCCATCAGTTGGTGCGCAATTTTATGAGCGGCTGGGCACCAGGCACACCTGATTCCTGTAAATTCTTCTAAAACAGCATTCTTATTAGAAGAATTGGTTGAAACAATGGTTTGTGCAAATAAACTTGCTGAAAAACAAGATAATAAAAGAAATGATAAAACTTTTTCCATAAAATTTCATTTTAAACTATTATTTTTTCTACTATTTTTATGTTGCAAAATAACACAATATTTTTTTATAAAAAAACATATAAAGTTGTGTTTTGCTAAGTTTAAAAACTAAAAATGCAAAATACGAAACTAAAAATTTAAAATAAGTCCAATTACGAAAATAAACTCCGTGTTTTTCATTTTCTTGTCTAAATATGTGTATTATTATTACTTTTATTTTGTAAAATACATGAGTAAAAAAAACTCAAAACGTAAAACTGAAAAGCCAACCTCTTTATTTGACCTATCGTATTGTTAGAATGTGCAGAGGGGATTTTAATGATTTTGCCCTGACCTACTCCCCTGCTGCTTTCCACACAAAAAAACTTAATTAGTCGCTCCTTACGATCACTGTAATATATTTTAAATCAATAAAATAAATTAAAAAAGTGTAGTATTTTTCGACCA
>WQSU01000133.1 GCA_009787675.1 Lentimicrobiaceae bacterium | reverse complement strand
TAGCGTTAGCGAAATGAGGAATCTTGTGGAAGCCTTTGCCAAAACGCGGGAATGGTCTCGCACCTTTGATGAAGTTTAAGAGGACAGTGAGACAGAAAAAGAAATAGAAAAGAGGCTTGCCGTCAGTTTTAACTAATTGCCGTCAGTTTTAACTGACGGATAATAAAATATAAATCAAATTCATAAGGCTTTAGCCACAATATTTCTTGGGCTAAAGCCCCATTATTTTTTTTAATTTTTTAACCCGTTGGCTAAAGCCAACGGCAAAGAAAGATTGCTATGCTTTTCATTTTTCTCCTTATTGTTGCTCTCGAATTATCATTGAAAAAATAAATTTTATGACATAAATTGAATATTAACTTCTAATAGAAAAGCGTTTGCACTTTACTCTTGTTCTCTGCTATAAAGGTGAATATTACAACTACAGCCCCAGCACCGATCCCAACGGTCTTGCGTATGGCTGCTATGTGAACCGTATGTTGAAAAATCAGCTGCAAATAACGCCGAAAAAACAAAAAAACAAGGTTGAATATTCAGACAAGCATTGCAAACCAGCGCTATACAAAAACGATAAGGAAGAATCTCAAACACAATTACCGTCCTAAAAAAATGCCCCTAATAGCGTTGGTGAAAACCATTAGGGGCGTTAGTAAAAACCATTAGGGGCGTTGGCACAAACCATTGATGTTTTTTTATTAAGCTAATAAAGAGTTTTTTTCAATATGTTATAGCTTCTCAAATTTAAGGTTATTCACCATCTCTTTCAGGTCAATTCCCGGACGGAAATACACCTTTTTCTTCTTTAATCATAGTAGCATTGAATTTTGCTCTACTCTCGGCACCGGTACTGCCAATGGTGATTTAAAAAGAACCGAAATCACCGATGTCTCTGCTACGCTCGACAATCCCCAAAAAAGTTTATTTTTGCGCCTAATTTTATCCTCAGTCATGAAGAGATTTTTCTTTTTAAGTATTTTATTAACAACAATATGCTGTTTTTCTTGCCGATCAAATAAATATGATCAACTTTCCCCTGCCTTAGCTGAGTTGTGCAGAAAAATTGATAGAAGCCCCAAAAATAGCGATCTCTATCAGCAACGTGCTGAATATTATTACAGAAATAATAAAGTTGATGATGCATTGGCAGATATTTTACAGGCTATAAAATTAGATGATACAAAATCTACCTATTATGTTACTTTAGCAGATATCTATCTTTCTAAAGCTGAAACCGATTTAGTGGAAGAGATGCTTCAAAAGGCAATTGCCCTTGATAATAATAATGAAGCCTACCTGAAATTGGCAGAGTTATATCTGTATCAATTTATGTATGGAGAATGTGCAGAAACTATAGAAACAGCTATTCGTTTGCAAAACCACAATCCAAAAGCATTATTAACCAAAGCCATTTTATTAAAAGAACAAGGCGACACTTTGGGTTGGCTCAGAATGCTGCAATTAGTGATAGACCAAGATCCTACTGAAGTTCTTGCCTACGCAGATTTGGCACTCTTCTTTCAGGAAAAACTTGATCCCATAGCCATCAGTTATTATAAAAATGCGTTGGAAATAACGCCCAATGACAAGATTCTTAATTATAATCTGGGAAAGCTGTATCAAGATTTAAAGGAATTGGAATTGGCAAAAGAACAATACCAAAACCTCATTACCATTGACCCCAAAAGTTATCCTGCTTACAACAATTTGGGTTATATCGCTTTTTATTTTGAAGATAATTATGAAGAAGCCGTGCGTTACTATAGCAAAGCCATTGAACTGGAGCCTTCCTACTTTCAGGCATGGTGCAACCGCGGACTTGCCTACGAATATATGGACGATTACGAAAATGCACGTGCAGACTATTTGCAGTGTTTGAAAATTAATCCAGAATATGAAGCCGCTATTAAAGCGTTAAATAATATAGATGCTCTGAAATAATTCCAATATGGTGAACCCCAATTTAGACGCTTCCAGCGGGCGCTTGTCGGCAGCCGAAAAAGAGTTTGAACGCACCGTTCGTCCTTCCGACTTTGCCAACTTCTTTGGGCAGGAGCAGGTAATAGACAATATCATCGTATTTGTGAAAGCGGCGCGAGGAAGAAATGAAGCGCTGGATCATGTGTTGCTCCACGGTCCTCCCGGCTTGGGAAAAACCACCCTGTCGCACATCATCGCCAATGAAATGGGGGTGAATCTGAAAGTTACTTCCGGTCCTGTTATAGACAAACCTGGTGAGTTGGCAGGCTTGCTCACTAACTTAGAGCCACACGACGTGCTTTTTATTGATGAAATTCACCGCCTGTCGCCCGTTGTAGAAGAGTATCTATATTCTGCTATGGAAGATTATAAGATTGACATCATGATTGATTCAGGTCCGAATGCAAGGAGCGTGCAGATTTCATTGAATCCCTTTACATTAGTAGGCGCCACCACCCGTTCGGGGTTGTTAACGGCACCCTTGCGCTCGCGCTTCGGCATTAACCTGCGGCTTCATTACTACGATGCCCAAACGCTGGCGCGCATCTTAAAACGATCTGCCGGAATTTTAAATATTTCCATGACCGAAGAGGCTGGGTTTGAGATTGCCCGCCGCAGTCGGGGAACACCACGTATTGCAAACCTGTTGCTGCGTCGTGTACGCGACTTTGCTCAAATTAAAGGCGATGGTACCATCACCTACGATATTACACAGGTGGCACTCAGCGCTTTAAACGTGGATGCACATGGTTTGGACGAGATGGACAACAAGATTCTGCAAACCATTATTGAGAAGTTTAAAGGCGGACCGGTTGGGCTCACCACCATTGCTACTGCTGTGGGCGAAGACGCCGGAACAATTGAGGAAGTGTATGAACCGTTCCTGATTCAGGAAGGTTTTTTGGTAAGAACCCCGCGTGGACGAGAAGCCACCGAAAACGCTTTCAAACACCTTGGAAAAACAGTTCAGTCAAATATTCACACCTTGTTTTCTTAAAATGTATTGCTATGAAAAAAATCCTTTTTATTCTTGTAATCTTAGCCTTTTGTGGCTCGCTCGTTGCCCAAAAACATCAACATCATTCTCATAAAAAACCACCACCTCTTGAAGAAAAAGAAACCCGAAAAGTGCTCTTCGGAGTATATTTTGGACCAACGGTAGATTGGATTGTTCCCACCTCTAATGAACTAACACGAAAAGCCGCTAAAGCCGGATTTATTACCGGACTTGGAGTGGACATCAACTTAACTCCAAAAAAAATTCTCTATTTCTCTACAGGTGCGTTCGTTCGGTATCTACAAGGAGAGTTTGAATTTACTAATCGTTATAAATTTAATTTTAATAATTTCTTAGTTTTAGATACTCTAAACACGGTGAGAACTTACCAAACCACCTATCTTGCAATCCCAACGGGGATTAAAGTAAGAACAGCGATTGCTAAAGACTGCGTTTTCTTGGGATCGTTAGGGTTATATCATAATTTTAGAATAGCAGGAAAACAGTTTGATCATTTTTCTCTTCCAGGAGTGGATGATGAGTACATGATTACAACCAAAAAAGTAAACAACAAAGATGCATCGTTATTTGCCGAATCGGCGTATGTGGGGATAGGATTTGAATACTTGTTGGGACACAATACCCGTGTCTCTGCTCATGTGAACTATGGCTGTCAGTTTAATTACTTTAATTCCAAGGCAGAAAACAATGTTACGCATGAACGGTTTAAATCAATTGCCCACTCGTTGCAGATTGTTGTAGGGTTTTTGTTTTAAAGTTTTGATTTTTTTGCTGCAGATCTCATTACTCAAACAGGGAGACGGTGCCAAAACTTGCCGAGATCTTTATTTTTTTTCCGGAAGTCTGGTTTTTTCCATAGAAACCGCTCAACTCAAGAGTATTACTTCCTGCCTCAAACGCTGCATCATTCAATTTGATGTTTTGGTCTTTAAAATTGGTAAATTTTCCGAAATATTCAAATGCAAAAGATTGATCTATAGGAACATTGAGCGTTAAATTGCTATGAACAGACAAAAGGGTAATATGGGTAAAAGAGGGCAACACTTCATTAATGTTAATGTCGGAGTAAGAAAATTTGTTAAAAATGCAAGAACTTTTTAAAGATCTGATTTTAAGCTTTCCATATTCCATCTTTCCTTCAATCTTATCAATACTGTTTCTGATAGAAATGTCATCATAAGCTGATGATAAGTCTATGGAGTATGCTTTATCAATTTTTATAGTATTGAAGCGAGAGTTGAAATGTAGCGTACCTGAAATTTCTTTCATTTTCACATCACTATATTGAATATCAAGGGCGATATTTTTTGCTTGCTCTAAGTTAAAATCACCGTATCGAACTTTAACAGTGTTGTTATTTCCCAGTAGATTCTCAATATTAAGGTCGCCGTAAGAAATCTCCGCATTAAAATCATTGCGTAGGTTTGTTATTTTCGTATCGCCATACGATGATGTGGTTTCTAAGAAAATATCTTGTGGCATTTTAATTACAATATCAATATTAAAATTATTGACCTTTTTCCCTGAACAATCTAATGTGAGTTTAAAAGAAATTTTCTTTTGCATTTGATTGGTTATAATATCGGTACAATTCAATAAATTTTCCAAATCTTTTTCTGTACCGGAATTAATGCTGATGGTTGTCGTAAATACAACTTCATTTTTATCCCATGTTTGAAAAACAACATCTGCATAACGTGTATTCACTTCCAATAAGTCTTTAGCATTCACTATGAAGCTTTTGGTAAATACTTTGCTTTGATAGGCGGGTTTCTGTTTTTGAGCGAACAGCGAAATAGACAGAAGGCAGAAGGCAGAAAGCAGAAGGCAGAGGGCAAATGTTTTTTTCATAATGCTTAAATTAAAGCTTTTTAACTTTTCCTGAACCAGCAATATCGGTAGTAACTACGGGTTCTCCTTTAAATTTCACATCACCGCTTCCGGCTATATCGGCGTTCAGTTTATCGGTAACGTGTGCTTCAACATTGCCGCTTCCCGCTATATCCACCAACAAGTTAGCGATTTTACATTCTAATGCATACACGTTGCCGCTTCCCGCCATGTCTATTTTTGCTTCCCGAACAGCACCCATAAGGTGTACGTTTCCTGAACCGGCAATATCTATTTCAAGTTCTTCAATTTTTACCGGAAATCTATCTGCGAAAATGCTCCCGCTACCGGCAAGGTCAATCTCTAATGCTTTTGAAGTGTAAGGTGTGCAAAAGTTAATTTTGGAGCTGCCTGCAATGTCAATTTTCTCAAGTTGCTCCGAAGAAATCGTAATCAACGTTTTAGTAGGTTTTAGGTAAACCTTGTTTTTGTGCTCTTTTTTTAATTCGATATAAAGCACGCCACTTTTAGTATAAATATTATAGTAATCTAAAAGATTTTCATCCACAGTAAATTCCAAACTTCCTTTGCTTTTTCCCTGTGAATAGTCAATTTCAACATAAGTTTCAATCTCTATCTTAGAGAAATTTGAAACAGAAACAGATTGTGTTACCAACTTGCCATTGCCATTAACCTCTTTGGCAAACGCAACGCAAGAATTAAACAACAGCGATAAACAAATCGCCATGATGCTGATAAGGGTGATGATTTTTTTCATAATAAATATTTTTTATTGGTTAATTGGTTTAATGGTGGATAGGTGTAAAGGTGTAATGGTGTAAAGATAATCTCCTAATTCTTAATTCCTAATTCTCTTCAACTTCCACACACCCCCTGCATATATATAACTGCCTCAATTTTAATATCATAAATCTGTTTGATGTAATAGAGTTGTTTGGCAACGGGGAGGATAGCGAGTTCTTCGGCGGGAAGGTCATTTTTTTGAATTTCGGCAATTTCGTTTTGCATTTGGGCGTAGCACGACATCATTTTTATTTCGGCAATCTCGGCATCCAATTTGGTTTGGTATGATTTGATCACTTCCTGTACCTCTTCGCTGAACGGAGACTCAGCAACTGAGGTTTCCGTTTGATGATAATAGAAATAGAAAGGTAATGTAATCAATAGCAGCAACGATGCGGCGATAGTAAGAAAGCGGAGTTGTTTTTGGCGTTTCTGCTTTTTGTTTTGAAGAATCAGTTTGGCAAAAAATCGCTCTTCGTGACCAAGATTTAGGGTTTGGGTGGACATTTTTTATCTTTTAGTTTTTTTTTTTAGAACTCTGATGACACTGATTGAGCAGATTTTCTCTGATTTTATTAACCATTAATCACTAATCATTAACCATTAATCACTAATTCTCTCAACCTTCTCACCCCTCTCACATACTGCGATCTTGCTGTTGAGGCGCTGATGTTTAGTTTTTTGCCAATCTCTTCAAAGGGGGTTTCTTCAAAGATGCGGAGGGCGATGACCATTCGGTAGCCTTCGGGAAGTGTATCTAAGTGTTGCAGAGCGGTTTCTATCAGGAGTTCTTCGGTTTCTATGTCTTGTTCGGGGGTTGCAGGTTCGGGAAGGTCATCCTCTTCAGCGAACAGCATCTTTTTCTTTCTTCTAAGTGCGTCAATAGATTGATTAACTGCGATTTTATTGAGTAACTTTTGCATTGCTTTTTCATCTCCTCTAAATGAAGCGATGTTTTGCAGCATTTTTAGCATGACGTCTTGCATAATCTCTTCGGCGTGTTCTACATTTTTTAACAGTGCGTAACTTCGCTGAAACACCTGTTTATAAAACATTCTGTAAAATGCCATTTGCGCTTGCGGTTGCAAATTCTTACATTGGGCTATGATTAATTCAAATGGCATTTTCCAGCTGTTTAACATCAATAAAACGCAAAAATCTTAAAAATGCTGCATGAAATTAAAATACGGTATTGTTTTTATATATTTATTCACAATTCTATAACTTTAGCTCTGCATGTTTTTGCTAATAGTAGGTAGCAGTCTTAGTCCCACGTTCTCACTAAATAGCAAAACGAAAGATAGGAAGTGGAAGTCAACGACAAATGATGCCTGTTTATTAAATCGTATTAGAATTTCAAAAGCATAGAAATTATAATCAAAAAAAAAGGGACTGATCTGCTGATCAATCCCTCAATTCGTAATTTTTAATTCGTAATTCCTAATTACCCATTAAAAACCGTATCTAACCCAACTCCACGCACTTGTGCCACGCTGTACGCATCGCGCATTTGTGCCAATGCGTTGATGGTA
>WQSU01000132.1 GCA_009787675.1 Lentimicrobiaceae bacterium | reverse complement strand
CCTCTTTTTCAGTGGGGGTGCAAACGCCCAGCACATAAATATATTTGAAGCCTGAGACCGACATGTCAACGGGCACGGTGATTGCCATGCCTGCCTCTTCCGCCTTGTCGTAGTCCACCATCCATGCCAAGCCGCCATTCACCTCCAACTCGCCGGTATTGCTTATTTTGTAGGGTTCTGCTTCAGCGTCTTCGTTCAGGTTGATGCCCATTTGCAAATTCCGTTTCACGCGCTTGCCAATCTGTTGCACCACTTTTGCTTTTCTGTTATCCTCCTCGCCGATAAATAAAAACCTGTCGGGCAGAATGTTGGAAACAGGCATGTCGGGTTTTCCCGATTTGTTCACCTGCACTGTCGGGAAGAACTCTTTCATGTGTTTTGGGTCGTCTAAATATTTGTTCATAATATCTTGCAGACTAATTCTTTTGGAAGTCAATTTTTCTAAAAGTAGATTCACTTCATTTCTAAAGGTTTTCAGCATGGTGTAGTCCACGTCCCAAAGCTCCATTTGGCGGGGATTATCGCCATAGATGCCGGGAAATCTTTCGTAAAATCTTAAAAATGAATTTAAGCGCCTTTTTAGATAATTCACTGTGGATGATATGTTATCGTAAAGATAATCTACAATATATTCACAAATCATAATCTTGCTCTCAATATGGAACAGATTCTCTTTGATAATGCCGATATGTTCCCTGATTTTAGTCTCATTGTTGTATTCTGTAGTATTGGGATTGACGTCTTGCTGTTCACTTAATGTAATTTTTGCGAGATTGTTGTAAATCGTCAGGCAGCCCTCTTGAATCTCCTCCATGCCTTGATAGGGGCGGCGGTAGAACCAAGTATTTCCTTTTTTGTATTTGTTAATATTTTTTGGTTTCATACTGCGCACAATCCATGCTGCCCTGTAAACGGGATATTTTGCGCACAGCACGCGCCAGGCTTCATATTCGCTTTTTTTGCTGCCACTGGCAACATACCACTGTAGCCAGAACATCTTGCCATCTGCAATTTCAGCCTCCGTGAGCGCATCGGTGAGATAATCAAGAAAAATTTCGGTAGGGAAAATTCTCACACACAACTCTTTCTGTGTATAAGGTTTGAAATTGGTTTTCAGGTTGCGGGTTAAGGTGAAAATGGTATCTTCCGTCCACGCCTGCAACTGGCTGATTCCTTTGGCTTTCGTATTAAAGATAATCTTTTGTCCCGGGAAAAGCAGTTTCGGCGCCTTTTCGGCAATTTTTTTCTCAAGAAATGAAGAAGTGTCCACCTCTTCAGCCTCCTCCTCTTTTTCTTCCTCCGAAACCACTTCCTCTTTGGCAATGGCTACGTCGTTGAGCGCCACCAAGATATCTTCTTTATACTTGGTGTATTTTGTGTTGGCGCCCATTGCGTTTATTTCGTCGAAAACATCGTTGCACAACAACGTTAACTCTTTAATATTCTCTTTAGAGATAAGGTCGGCGCTTCTCACCGTTCCCAATGTTTTTGCCAAAGCGGGAGTCAGGCTCAGTTTTTTTCTGCTCAACTTGAGGTTTATCACTTCCTCCGACAGATTTTTAAAAGATTTCAAGATTTTCAGTAAATCAGTTTCCTTAGGCGCTTCATAGGTTTGGTTGCGAAAATGCGTTTCTATCCTTACCGGAAAAAACAACATGGGCGTATTGTTCGATATCGAATTTAACAGCCTTTCAAATTCGGTGGTATTGGTGGTGCTGGAGTGGGTTTTTTTTGCCATATCAGTTTTTTTTTTCATTATTTACATAAATAAAGACAAGTGTTTGCCGTACAGGGTAGGGTCATTTTTCAATATTTGCGCTACTTTGGCGGCGTCTGTTCCTGCTGTTTGATCTTTTGTGTCATCGTCTTCAAAATTCAAATCCTGCACATCTTCCTTGAAGGTTAAGAAATAGCCACTTGAAGTGTCTATCATTTCCTTGTCGCTTAACCCTGTTTTGAAACCCACGATGAGAATGTCGTCTTTAATCACTGCTTGTATTACAGGGAAGAACAATCCGTTTCCTTCTTTTGCAGTATAGTCAAACTTGAGTTGTCCTTTGTCGTTTAGTGCGCCCTTGTGCAGATATACCTGCGTGGAGGGGAACTGTTTCATCAGCCTTCCTTTAATAGTGAAAAGGAGCAAGTCTGTTTTCGAGCTGGTGTGGTTTTCGCCCAAATTGCCGCTCCATGTATGCACAGGGTTAATATCAAAGAAGTTGTTATCTCTCATATCTTGCAAGGCGGTTTCAGAATCCCAGAACTTTCGGAAGTAGGAGCCGCGCTGGTCGGTGGGATATTCGCGCCAAAGGAGTTCCCTGCCCATTTCGGTGTTCATGCCGCAGAGGTAGGCTTCTTCAAAGGCGGGATTGCTTTTGAATGCAGCAATAGAATCAGCGGGCAAATCGTTGATACAGGGCAGTATAAATTTTTCAGAAAACATTTTCAAGTAATAATAGACAGGCTCAGGAAACATGGGATATGCCATAATGGGATATTTAGAGTGCAATAATTCATCAAGATAGGTGGTGATGAGTTTTGTGTTGGAGAAAAACTCCCTGTAATAACGTTCTGCAATCTCCCTCATCGCATCGTATGCCTCATTATCCTGAAACGCTTCTTGCAAGGCGGTTGTTTGCGCTGCGGTGGGCGCTTCTACTTTAGGGTTCTTTACTTTTGTTTGGATTTGTTTGTAGGTATCTTCCATAGAGGCGGCTTTTACGGGAGTGTTGGGACCTACTTGCGACAGAAATTTCAATAATCCCTCTTTGTATTTAGATGTAAATATGGGAATATATTTTATATAATCAGACACCGTTGATATTTCCCCATATAGCGAGGCATCCTGTAGAACACGATTTGTGAAGGTTAATTCTATGATATCAGGTTGTATAACGTAATTTATAGCTTTGTTTTGAAGATCGAGAAACTTCGAATCTTTTTTTGTTCTGTCGCAAAGTAGCGCCTCATTTTTAGCAATAGATGTTTCTATAGAATCCCGCAGACCTTGAAATATTCGTTCATATTGGTATGATGCACTAGGGCTAATGTAAGGAGATGCTAACAATAAAAAACGCATGATAGGATGGAATAAAGATTTCACATTGTAACTATGACTTAAATACCAGTTACTGCTTGTATAGTTATCAATATACCAACCTTTAGATGCATCATAATCCATTTCTTTGAGTAAAAATTCCTTAGAGTCGCTTTCTTCGAGCAAGTAAAATGGATCGTCCGGTGCCAACCCAAGTGTTTTCGCGTACATAGAAAAATGATAGCTCTCTCCTATTGTGCCTTTTCTATATATCGTATTTCCAAAACAAGGAAGATATTTCAACATTTTCACGGCACCTTTATCTACAGCACGTACTTGCTCAGCTCCTTTTTTTGAAATAAAACAACGTCCTTTCATTATGATCATAGCAGGAGCATCAGGACCAAATAACTTCTTGTATTGATCATCTTCAAATCCCAAGACAGTCATTTCCTTATCAGCATATTTCGTAGTTCCGTAAAAGGATATTAGTCCTTTTACCTCAGAAAGATGCTTAAAAAACTCGGAGATGTTGTCATAAGTTTCTTGAAACATCTCTGGGCGAGCATTGTAATTACCAGAAGATAAGCTAACAGGACGCGGATATTCTAAAGAGTCATACCCTTTTTCAGCATACATATCAAATAATAGTATGTACATTGAAAGAGTTTTGTATGGATATATTCTGAATGTACGTTCCAGATGTTCACTATAATACATATAGCGATTCTTTGGTACAACTATATTGCTGAGGACTTTATTAGTCTCTTCATATGTAGAAACATGTGTTAAATGCAAATTTTGCAAATTAAATATGTCTTCTAATAAAGGGGAATCGGTTTCTTTCGGTAATCTAAAACTAAAATATCTGTCAAAACCACGAGTTTTCATGTCCTCGTATATAATATTAGGCGCTACCCTCTGCAACATTTTAAAAGTAGGAATGTTGGAAATATCATGCGCCTCCATTTTCCATATCTGGTTTTCCGCAATGTTTTGCATCAACGTTGTGGCATCTAAGGAGTTGTTGGTGTTGGCAAGCGCCTCAGTCAGATTTTGAAAAGAAGCCGTAGCAAACGCCTCCGGAATGCTGCAAGATTGCATGATGTTGGATAAGGAAACCTCCGTTCTACCTTTTCTTGCTTTGGCTTTTTTCATGGAACTCAACTGCCGCATCATGCCGGCAACATATTTCGACGGGCTTTGCTGTTGTCTCTTCAAAGATTTCAGCACTTTACCGGCTAAGGTTTGGTTTATATTAACACTCAACAACATTTTGCGCAGTTCATGGTTCAGCGCATTAATTGATTCCACTTGTTTCCACGCACGGTTCACAAACTCTTCCTGATTGGTTTGTACTGTTTTTTTGCCCAAACCGGCAACAGCGCGGTGGTGAATGTCCAAGTTGAGTTGGGTAAGCCAAGGCGTATCGTTTGCCTTGTTCACCGATTCTTCTATAGAGGTAGCCATAATATGCTTTCCGCCGTAAACCGGCGGCGCTACCCAAGGATCATCATCACCCACTTCATCGGTTTTTGTAATTAAATACTTTCCTGACGTTTCTGCAATATTTTCTTGAAATACAGGATTTCTTGAGATGAGATCCTTTAAGTTTTTATACAATTTGGGTTCCGTTTTCTGTAAGGGAAAAGGGGTTTGTTTTTTAAAGTCATATTCAATGCTTACTGCTGCAGTGGCCATGCCCATGGTATCTATAGCGGGTCTCTCCCCTAATTTCAACAGCATTTCATAATCTAATCCTTCGCCCATGTGCGTTACATCAATGTTGATTTCTGAGCCGAAGCCGCCCGCAACTTTCAGATTTCTTACCATGGCGTCAAAACTGTCCCCACCGGTTATAAATGACCACGAATAGTAAATGGGAAAAACGAAGGGATATTTTCTATTTTCCTGTTTGGCGCTCGTTTCTTCCCATGCAGGCATTTGCGCCAAAAACTCACACAACTCCTCTTCGGCAACGCCCAAGCCGCGCAACCTGCCTGTTTCAAAGGCGGGAACCAAGAAAGCGCAATATTCCGTATCTTCTTTTAAAGGTTGATCACCCCGCAAAGCAAGCAAACGGGAAAGAACAGGTTCTTCAATGGTAAAACCCTGTGCATGAGCGCACTTCCATAATTCTTTTGGATTGGGGAAAACTTGTGGATACTCTGTCGCATTCACAGAGAAAGTAACCTGCGATGCGCCGTTGGGAAGGCGCACAACATTGCAGCGCGATTTTTCACAAACCAACAAGGCAATCCAAGGGGTCAGCTTGTTTTGGTTGTGGCAGGCAGGCGTGTAGCGCCACGGGAAATCAACCTCCCAAAACTCAATGTAAGGGTAGTATTGCCTGCTAAAACCCTCGCTGTTTTCTTTGGGCGTTACTTTCATAATGGCATTGTGGCTGACGCCGACAATATCGCCGGGACCCACAAATTGCAACTCTTTGTTTTCCAAAACAGTGATGAGGTCTTTTTTTTCTTTAGCGGGGTCTTTTTTTTCTTTGCTCTCCAATTCCACCTGTGTGGCTTCATATTTTGTAGTAACGGAGATTTGCGGGCGCATCTTCGCCAAAAGTTCGGTGCTGCCGCTCAGGTCGCCCAGCCTGTCCTGTTCTGCCAATGTGATGCTTAAACCCTTTCTCACCCACGGAAAATAATAGGTATCGTCTTTTATGGTATCCATAACAATATTGTTTATTTTATTAATTATTAATTTGATAATTTTGCATTCAATTCATCCATTAAATGGCTGACAAATTGCGTATTCATATTTCTATCCCATTCGCTCACATAGCGGTTAAAGCCTGCACCGGTTCTACGCATTGAAGCTCTTGAAGCCGGTTTTTTGTATTTTCCTGTGGAAGGTAACAGGGTAGTTTCCGATA
Source organism: Lentimicrobiaceae bacterium (assembly GCA_009787675.1). GTDB lineage: Bacteria > Bacteroidota > Bacteroidia > Bacteroidales > WCHB1-69 > WRNX01. The sequence continues at coordinate 1,266 of WQSU01000132.1, read as the reverse complement.
TCAATTTTTTGGGAGTAATTTTTTTACTGCCGCCGTCATTCACTGTTAAGGTATCGTATTTGTAGTGCCCCGTTGAAGTCGTTTCGCGAGGTTTCGCCACTTCGCAATATTCTTCAAATTCATCCGTAGGAATAGGTAATCCTGGAGGGGCTACCGTGCCAAAGCTGTTGGTGGGCAACTCAAAACCCGATTGTTTGTCTTCAAAAGAAGGCAATTTAAGCTTTTCATTTAAAGAAAGTTCTCGCGTGAAAGAAGGCGCAAAGGAAGAGGTGGTTTTGCTAATGGCAATAACAGAATCACCAATTTTCACGCTCACCAATTCCACTTTACTGACATCGCCGGGATATTCTTCGCCGTAGCACGACATGGCTATGCCAAACGGCAAGACGTGCTGCGTAAAGGAAATTCTGTCGGAAGGCTGCACAAAGAACTTGTCCTTTTCCTCCTGTCTAACCATCTGTACCAAACCGTCCACCAAATCGCCCGAAATAATTTGCCAATTATTGTTGTTTTGAAACTCTTCGGCATACAGCGGTAAAACTTCAATATATTTTTTGTCTGAAGTTTTTTGACTCTTTCCCCACGATTCGTTAAAGCTCACTTTAATAGAGAAGAACAGAACGTAAATTTTGGCGTGTCCTTTGGCATTCCAACGCGCCGGGCCGCTCAGGTTTAAGCCAGCGCTAATACCCAATAGCGTTATTCCGAAAAGTTTAACCGAAAGTTTTATTTCTATGTCAAATTTGAAGGCAAACGGATTGAAGGCAAAGAGTACATTGAATGAAAAACTTCCTATTAATCCAAACGAATCCCAACCGATTTTAATGTCCACGGAAGCGCCGAACTGTACCGTATTGGGAGTAATGGCAAAATAACCTTCTAACTTAAGTTTGAGTAAATTGCCACATTCTATTTTCAGCCCCATGCGTTTCATCTTGCCCACATTGAAATCTTTAATTTCCTCTTGGTTGAATTCCGGATGGAAGCCCCCAACCGACAACAGAAATCCTTTTTTCTGACCTTTTGTACCTGCCCAATAAATGCGCAGAGACATATCCCCGTACAGTTCAAGTCCCACCAATTTAGAGTTCACAATGGAGGCGTCGAAAAACAAGCCGCGACTAAAGTCTATACCGCCGAGGAAATCCACATTAATGCTTAACAACCCTTCAGTACTATCTGAAACCCTGATTCTTATACTGCCTGCAATAATGACAACCATAGGCTTTGGAAATTGAATAAAAAGTCCCAAATCGGCTTTCAGGA
>WQSU01000131.1 GCA_009787675.1 Lentimicrobiaceae bacterium | reverse complement strand
CCCACCGTTAATGCAGAAACTAACGTGCCGACAAACTTCAACGCTTGCTGTTTAATAGGGGTTGAGCCAATCCAATAACCAATTTTCAAGTCGGTGATGAAGCCGCCTGCCATAGCCAGCGCCGAACATACAATGCCCCCCACTACCAACGCTGTGATGATGCCGGTGCCGCCTTGTAAACCTACGGCAGAGAGAATGAACGACGACAGAATCAGCGTCATCATAGTCATTCCCGAAACGGGGTTTGTGCCCACCGTAGCAATGGCGGTTGCCGCAACCGTTGTAAACAAAAAAGCAAAGATAAAGATGACTAACAATCCTATCAATGTTTGAGAGAGACTCATGGAAAGCCCGCCGGTTAAGAAGAATACAACAATCATTATTGCTACCGCCAAAAATCCGAAAAGGATAATGCGCATAGAAATATCTTTTTGTGTACGTGCTACTTTTGTTTGTTCATCACCTGATTTTTTATGCGAAGTAAAAACCACGCCAAACGAAGTTTTGATGACACCGGCAGATTTGATAACGCCAATAATTCCCGCCATGGCAATACCGCCGATACCGATGTAACGCACAAATTGCGAGAAGATAAGCTCTGGCTCCAAACTGCTCATCAGCGTGCCGTCGGGCATAGCGCCATATTGACCCAGCAGCGGCACAATAAACCACCATGAAAGGAATGAGCCTGCACAAATTATAGTGGTGTATTTCAATCCAATAAGAAAACCGGTGCCCAACAGAATGGAGCCGGCATTCATTTTAAACACAAACTTATAATTGGTGGCTAATTGAGTTCCCAATTCGGTAAAACGCGAGCTGATATTTTCCGCCCAGCATTGGAAGTTGGTCATTAAGAAGTCGTAAATACCGCCCACTAAGCCTGAAATAAGCAACAATTTGGCTTGATTTCCGCCCTTTGCGCCCGAAACCAATATTTCGGTAGTTGCGGTAGCTTCGGGAAATGGGTATTTGCCGTGCATTTCAGAGACAAAATATTTGCGGAACGGAATGAGGAACAGAATCCCCAAAAAGCCGCCAAACAGCGAAGCCAAGAAAATTTGGAAGAAATTCACTTGAATCTCCGCACCCAGCGCAGGGTCGGTTTCTTTAATAATGTAGATAGCGGGCAGCGTAAAAATTGCCCCTGCTACAATCACACCGGAGCTTGCGCCGATAGATTGAATAATCACGTTTTCAGACAACGGACTTTTTCTGCGCGCCAGCGTAGAAATACCCACTGCAATAATGGCAATGGGGATGGCAGCTTCAAACACCTGCCCAAAACGCAAGCCAGAGTAGGCAGTTGCGGCAGAGAAAATTATTGCCATTAAGATACCCCAAATCACCGTCCATGCGTTGATTTCGGGGTATTTTTTACTGTTTAACAAAATGGGATTGTAGGTTTCACCCTCTTTCAGCTCACTGTAAGCATTCTCGGGAAGATGAATCTCCTGTTCTTCAATGGGTAGGTTTTTTTCGCTCATAAAAATGGGGTTAAGAAATTGAGCGCAAAGAAATAAAAATAAGGGAAATTTTGAAAAAAAAAAACGAAATATATATCTTCGCAGCAAAATTGCATAAACCCACCTGTGTCAAACCACTGATCTTTTTGAAAGAGAATATTTAATATGAAAATTTTGACTCTTTTGAAAATTATATTAACATTATTTTTCATAATTTTTTTTGCATGCGCATATACTACAAACGAAGAAGAATCTTTTTCTACAGATTGGAATATCTTTAGAGGAAACCCATCCCTCACAGCTTGTACTAGTGTTTCTCTGTCTGATAATCCTGCGCTCTTATGGACGTTTCAAAGCAATGTCAATACACGCTCTTCACTTGTAGTTTTTAATGGAGTGGCGTACTGGAGTAGCAGTCGTGGGCGAATTTTTGGTGTAAATAGTGAAGGCGAGCAGGTGTTCGATTTTGAAATGGAAACTGCAGTGGATGCGCCTCCGATGGTGCACGATTCGGTATTATATATTGGAAGGATAGATGGAAAACTGTGCGCCATATCATTAGAAAAACAGGACATTTTGTGGAACTTTGAAACTTTGGGGCAAATTGTCGCTTCGCCAAACTGGGTGCCCATTGGCGGCAAAGATTTCATCATTGTGGGGAGTTACGATCATTTTTTGTACATCATTGATAGTAAAACAGGAGAAGAAATTAAGCGTTTTGAATCGAGGTACTATATCAATGGAGCTGTAGCACAATATGATAACTATGTTGTATGGGGCGGATGTGATGGCTGGTTACGCAATGAAAACAGTGCATTTGTCTCAGTCCCTGCAGTTTCTGATAAAATGGTGTTTGTGGTTTCAGATGACCAAAAGGTATATGCCATGAAGCGTAAAGAAGGTGCAATTGCATGGGAATATCTGCTGAAAGGAAAGGCTGGTGAGGGGGCGCCGGTCATCTGCAAAAATAAATTGTTAGTATGTACTAAAACAGGAATTGTTTCTATGCAAATTCATTCAATTATGTGTTGCGTGGCATAGACTTAATGATTGAAAAAGGAGATTTTATTGCCATTAAAGGTGCCTCTGGATCTGGAAAAACCACTTTACTCTCCATTTTAGGAACCTTACTTCCACCTGATACAGGAAGTTATCTGTTCAATGGTACCGAAATCAATACCCCTAGTATGGACTATTCCACCATTCGCAATCAATACTTAGGATTTGTATTTCAAGATCATTGTTTGATGCCCCAACTTACTGCATTAGAAAACATATTATTGCCTACTTTGGCTTTCCAGAATTAAACAGAAGAGTTGCAAATAGACTATGCTAAACAATTGATGGAACTGACAGGCATCATATCCGTTGCCCAACAATACCCTGAAATGCTTTCAGGTGGGGAAGCTTGCCGTGTTGCCTTGTGCCGTGCATTGATTATGAAACCTTTACTGCTACTGGCAGACGAGCCGACAGGGCAGCTTGATGCAAAAAATGCACGTAATGTTGCTTTACTTCTGGCAAAAATGAACAAAGAACTGCAAACCACAATAATAATGGTAACACATGCAGAGGAAACGGCTGCAGTGGCGAAGCGTATTTTATTTTTAACTGAGGGCATTTTAGAGTGTAACTAAAAAATAGATTTCATTCATCAATTTATTGCAAAAACATTCTATTTTTGCTACCCGTTTTCTTGGAGCGTATGAAAAAATATTTTACGATTCTTTTTCTTCTGACACCCTTTATCGTTTCTTCGCAAACGGTGGTTACTTTAGAGCAATGTCAGGAGTGGGCAATCTCCCAATCATCTGCCAATGTACAAAAAGAATTGAATACCCAACTGCTTAAAGTAAAGTTAGATGACGCCGCTTCTCACTTGTTCCCTTCTTTGGAAATCAACGGGCATGTTAGCTACCAATCGCAGGTGCCGCAATTAGAGGTGGACTGGGTAGATAAACTTTCTAAAGATCATTATGGCGTTTATTTAGACTTTCAACAGGTAATNTATGCTGGCTCAAAATTGCTCAATGCGCGGCAATATGAAAGAATGATGAATAAATCGGAAATTAACAAGTTAGACCTTTCTATTAATGCGCTTAAAGAAAAAATCATTTCCATATATTTGAATTTGTTGATTTTAGAAAAACAAATTTTGCTGCTTTCCAGTGTTGAAAATACAATAGAGGAACAATTAATTCAACTTAGAAAGCTTTTGGCGAGTGGGGTGGTATATGGCAATGCCGTAGCGCAATTAGAGTTGGAAGCACTTAAAATTGAACAACAAAAAGGAGAATTGGCTTCCACTATAGAATCTCTAATTGCTTCATTGTCAATTATCACCGGAAAAAATCTACATGGCGCTTCTTTGGTAATTCCGGAAGTGCCGCGAATAGAAAAAAACAGATCCTCTTCCCGTTTAGAGTTTTCCATTTTCGATTACTGTAAAAAAGGATTGGAATATCAACGTAAATTTCATTTATCCAACAGTTTGCCAAGTTTTACTTTTTTTGCATCCGGTGGCTATGGAAGACCTACTTATAATATTTTCTCTAATAAATTTGAGTGGAGTTATATCTTTGGAATAAAATTCACTATTCCCGTCATTGAATGGGTAAAAACCACCGGAGTAGCCAATATTATTAACATGCAAAAGAAGATTGTAGAGAGTCAGGAACGCGACTTTGAAAAATCGAACCAAATTGCTATTGAAGAGAAGTGGAACGAAATTCAAAAGATTGAAAATTTGATTTTATTGGATAAACAAATTGGAGCTAAATATAAAACTATTACTGAAACATCTAAAGTACAATTGCTTAATGGAATGATTACAGCATACGATTTCATTAAACAACAAAACGACGAATTGCAATCGCTTATCAATCAGGAGGTGCATTTAATGCAATTGTTAAAAGCAAAATTTGAATTTTTAGCATTGAAAGGGGAACTCTAATGAAACATGCTGTCCTTCTTTTTTGTTTTTCTCTTTTTCTATTAACAATTTCTGCGCAACAGAAATATCCTAACGTTCAATACAATGAAGATTTACAACAACTTTATATCTTCGTTGACAGAAAACCGATGGTAAAAATTGAAGCTCCTGCATTTACATTTCACCCTGAATTGATTGTGGCGCAAGAAGCCTATATTGTCGTCTATTTAGGCGCCGACTCTATTTATCACCCTTGTGCAGAATTTACTTACAACCCCGTCTCAAAGGAGCTTTGGATAGCTAAAACTACAAATGGATTAGGGAGATCGCCTTTTTTTGATTCCTATCATAAATTGGAAATTAATGCTGACGCTATTTTTTGGAAAATGAGCCTGCCAACGCTTGAATTTCGGCAAATGTTGTTTCAAAGTTTGAATAAATCTGCCTATTTTTTGTCACAAGATTTTTTTGATGCTGCCATTATGCGGCAAAATAAGGGGTATAACGAAAAAAACCCAATGCTTCAACTTTGGGAACTCTTTCAAACTCATTCGTTTCAGCCTATCCCCTTGGTACACGTTTTGAGTGCCTTTAAACGATCAAAAACCGACATCACCTCTTTGTTGATAGATTATACAGTTCAAGGGTTTGTTGATTATGACCTCAAAGCGGAGATCGTTTCCTATAAAAGCAAATTAGCGCATTATTTAAACAATGAATCAAAAAGACGCGATTATGACAATCTTTACTGGGAGTCTAAATCGCACTTTGCTGTCTTAAATATGGATAATTTCGACCTGAATATTTATGATTGTGAATTTTTTGTACTCAGCGATGCCAGTATTGTAAATGTATATCCTGCCAATCAAAAAGTAACGGTAAAGAAAAACAGAGATTTGCATTTTTCAGGGCGTGTAATAGGTGGTCTGTTCGACTTTGTGGCGCGAAATTGTAGCTTCGATTATGATAAGTTTCAGCTCTTTATGCCACAAATTGATTCTATGGTCATGTTCTCTGAAGATAAATCACGACCGAAAGATATGTACGGAGACCATCCTTTAATAAAAGTGAAAAATGTGGTGGAAGATGTGTCGGGAACTCTATTTATTGATGACCCGAAAAATAAAAGCGGTAATAAAATACTCCCCGATTATCCGATTTTTGAAAGTCGTGGTGGCGGAAAAGTCTATTTTGATCAACCTTTTATTCTGAATGCAGAATATAAAAGAGAAACTTTCTATTTCTTGATTGATTACTTTATTATCAGAAACTTAGATAATTTTAATATTGCTGAAACGAAGATACCAGGCAGATTGGTATCGGGGGGGATTTTTCCTGATATTCATGAACCCCTTAAACTACAATCTGATAACTCTCTCGGGTTTCACCATGTTACAGATAATTCGGGCATCCCCATGTATGGTGGGGTGGCACATTATTATAATGCAATTGACTTGTCGAACAAAGGGCTGCGCGGAAAAGGGCAAATTAAATACTTAACATCTACCACAGAAAGCGATAGCTTGGTTTTTTATCTTCAATCTGTTCGTGGAGATGCAAAGAGTTTTAATATTAAAGCACAGCGCTCTACTGTAGAATATCCGGAAACATCCACAAAACATGCCCAACTTTTTTTTGAACCGTATAAAAACGAAATGCATGTTACTTCTCAAAAAACACCTTTTACTATCTATAAAGAAAGTTCGTTTGATGGCACTTTTACGCTGTCCAATAAAAAATTAATGGGAAATGGAATATTGAACTTTAAACGCGCTGAACTGCAATCTAAGTTGATGACTTTTAAACATCATGCCGTAGAAGCGCAAGATGCAGGGCTACGCATTTTTGATAATAAAAATGAAAAATTATCTTGCTTTACTGCCAATCATTATTTGGCTAAGATTAATTTTGAAACCCGAAAAGGAGAGTTCTTCTCGGAGCAACTTCAGGAAGTGAGTTTTATCAACAATGGGTTTAAAGCAGAAGTGCAGGAATTTACATGGAATCCTATTGATAAAAATCAAATTTGTTTCAAATGGGATGACCCGTACAAAGCGGTTGATATTAATAATACGCTGGCAAGAGAGTTAGTGAAAATGAATAGCAAAGGTAATATACTTGCAACAATTGAGCAGGGTAGGAGAGGGATCAGTTTTAATTTGCAAGAGTTAGATTTTGATTTCGAAAAAAATGAACTTGTAGCGCGGGGAGTACGCCATATTCCGATTGGGGATGCAGCAATTATTCCCGATAATGGCAAAGTTTATATTGGTCAAAAAGCTGCCTTTCAGCAACTCAAACATGCAAGGATTTTAGCTTCACGAGAAAATATGTATCATGAACTCTATAATTGTAATGTCCAAATTGAAGATGGCGACAATTTCAGAGGTAGCGGCGACTATGATTATGTGGATGCTTACAAACAAACGCAAGTTATTCATTTCGACTCAATTTGGCATTTCAAAGCTACAAAAGGAGTGGCGTCTGTTAAACCAGAAGCTGATTTTACGCTAAGTCCTAATTTTGGTTTTAGCGGAAGTGTAGAACTAAACAGTTTACAAAAATTTTTGAACTTTTCGGGTGGTGTTTCCATGTTTCATGATTGTTATAGATTCAAACCGACGCCGCTGAGAGTGAATCAAACAATTGATCCACACAATATTTTTATTGAATTAGATAACAAATCACGCGATGTTAACGATCATGTTGCTACTGTGGCAATAGCTTCTTCTAATATTTCCGGCAGAATTTATACTTGTTTCGGTGGCGCCAAAGATCAGATAAACGATTCGGAATATATAACCTCTT
>WQSU01000130.1 GCA_009787675.1 Lentimicrobiaceae bacterium | reverse complement strand
GGATTTACGGCTTTTCCGTTTTTCCAAACTTCATAATGCAAGTGGGGACCTACCGAAAGTCCTGTATTTCCTACATACCCAATCAACTCTCCTCTTTTTACTTTTTGTCCGGGCTTCACAATTTTTTTCGACAAGTGTCCGTATAAAGTGTGGTAGGAGTATCCATGATCAATTACAACAGTAGTTCCATATCCGGAAGCCTGTTGTTGTTTGGAAACCACCCCATCGGCGGTAGCATACACCGGTGTTCCGCGTGGCGCCGTGATATCTACGCCCGTATGAGGGCGCATGATTTTTAGAATGGGGTGCAAACGCATTCCAAATCCGGAGGTTACATTGTACATGTTTTTAATGGGGCGTATAGCAGGAATTGCCGCCAACATATCACTCTTATTTTCAGCTAATTTCATCAACGTATCCAAAGATTGACGTCCTTTCGATAATTTGATTTGCAATATTTGAGTTTTGATATCAATACTTTTCAACAACTTTAAGGTTTCATTCAGTGGGATTGAGTCATACCGTGTAGTTAAGTTAAACCAGGGGTTTCTGGTTTCCAAAGGAACAGGCTCTGCCTCAAAAATAGTCCGATATACTTGGTCATCTCGATCTTGAATATCTTCGAGTACCACATTCATTACATCCAATTTTTTGCTGATGAGATTCAATTGCTCTTTTAATTCGTTGTTTTCCCGTTGCAACATCTTTTCTCTAGGCGAATCAAAAACATAAAAGGCGATCCAAAGCACTATTACTGCGAACGCTATAGCAGTAGCAAACAACCAGATTATTCTTTTAACGAGCCCCCAAATCGACAATTTCGCTTTTTCAAACGACATGGTACTTGGGTTAAAAAAATAGAAATCGTGAGCCACTCTTTAAAAATTAATTTATTAAAAACAGAATTATTCTTGTTTTATTTTATCTCCGAATAATTGCATAGCGATAGTGTCCTGCCTTGCGATATCAAAACGCTCTATCAAACTGATAAGTCTGTCAGCGTATTGCGGGTTTGTGGCATATCCGGCAGTTTTCAGTTCTCGCGCCCACTCTTTATAATCCATCACATCAAGCGTGAATAGTTTGGCATAACGTGGGCGGGTAATTAAAAATTGCGAATGATCGTTGTAAGACTCTTCCACCGCAGCATATTTGCGGAAGCACTCTTGCCACTCATCATCGTCATGCCGAATGGTATCGCCTTGCCATTCTTTATGGCATTTTATTCCGAAATGATTATTTCCTGCTGTTGCCAACCGGCTTGTACCACAAGCACTTTCAAAAACCCCTTGCGCCAAAGTAATACTTGCCGGAATTTTATATTCTACCATCTTTTTAATGGCAATCCCTTTATAAGCTTCAATATAGTTATAGATGTCATCTTCGGTGTATTGGGCGGAAAGAGAGAGGGGAGAAAGCAGCAGACAGAAGGCAAAAAGGAGAAGGGCAACACGAGAGCATAGCCCTTTTGTTACATTCCATCTGAAAAGCAAAAGCACACTCCCTTTTTGGGGTTGCCGAGCCATCACAAAACCGATGAAAAGAATCAAGGAAGCAATCCATTTTATTTTTTCTGAAACTAATCTTTTGAAATAGCAACTTTTTGAAATACTTAATGTTCTCAATTTTTCACTCATCCCAATTCCTTTGCCTAATTTTTTAATATAAGCTGTTGTAGTCCTATTTTCGGGGATTACGTGCTTTACTTTAAGAAGCGGCAGGTAGTAAATTTTTTCTGTTTGTTTATCAGCTCGGTTAAAAATATCTTTTTCTTCACCTGCCATCATATTTTTTTTACTTCTTCCAAGTACAGTGTTAAATACACCGTGTTTTTCAAAATATTCCTTTTTAAAACCCATATTAGCGCCAATCGGGTATCTATTTTTTGTAAAAAGTGTAACATCATCACCCAAATTAATAGCAGACACCCATGAGTAGTTCCATTTTGAAATCCATGCAGGGGTAGTCCCTGTTTCAAAAAGGGGAGAAATTTCTCCGCCGAATGCCGCCATATCAGGATATTCTTTTTGATAATGATCCAGATTTTGCAAATAATCGGGTTTTACAAAAGAATCGTCATCTAAAAAAACGAGGATATCTCCCTGCGCCTCAACAATTCCCCTATTTCTGGCATGCGAAAGCCCTTGATTGGTTTCTATAAAATATCGAAAAGTGACATGCGAATATTCTTGCTGAAAAGTTTGACATTGTGCCTCAGTTTGGTCTGTGCTGTTGTTATTTATCAAAATAATTTCATAGAACTCGGTAGAAAAAACGTTTTGTGCCAAACATTGCAGTGCCTGGTAAATATATTTGTCTCTGTTGTAGGTACAGATAATTACGCTGATTCTTTTTTTTGTTTCTTCTATCATGCAGAATAATAAATATGCGGCAAAAATATCGTTTTTTTGAAAAATGAGATAATCAAAAAAAATTAGTTTATAAACACTGCCAGTATTATTATAAAATATGGCAAAGGCAAAGCCATTGTATAGGCTTTAGGCAAACTGCTGCAAGTAAGTAGTAGCATATTCTATTTTGGTTGTTTGGAGCATATTTCCCATAACCGACAGCATTTACCAATAAACTTGTTAAATCTTTGGAAGAAATCACTTTGTTTATTGATAATGCCGCCAAAGAAATCAATAAAAGTATAGTCATATCTACTTGTGCTTACAAATATATCTTGACCCTTTTTGAAATGAATTATAAATTACATTGGTATAAGTATTTTGTTGAATAGCAGATTGATAATTTTCAGGAGTGCCCAAAACATAAACTATGCTTAAAGCAAAAGCGCTAATTATCGATACATTCTAACAATTAGCGCTTTTCGTTGTACCACGGGCCGGGATCGAACCGGCACGAGTGTTACCTCACCGGTTTTTGAGACCGGCGCGTCTACCAATTCCGCCACCATGGCAACGAGCGGCAAAAATATAAAATTAATTCTACCTTTGAGTCGTAATAATAAATTTTTCTATTCAATTGCTGCTTTTTTTATAAGTTACTGTAAGGTTGTTACTTTACTTCAGCAACTCTACTTTTTTACGTCTAATGTTTTTGGCGCGGCTTAACAAGTCGAATACCAATGGCGGAGAGATGAAGATACCGGAGTAAGAACCAATCAAGATACCTGCGGTCATAGCAAAGATGAATCCGCGTATTACTTCGCCTCCAAAGATGAAGATTGCCAACAACACGAGGATGGTGGAACCGGCAGTGTTTACCGTACGTCCCAGCGTACTGTTAATAGCGTTGTTGATATTAATATAGTTCTCGCGTTTCGGGTGCAGGTTAAGGTTTTCACGAATACGGTCGTAAATAATTACCACGTTGTTAATTGAATAACCAATAACGGTAAGAATCGCCGCAATAAACGACTGGTCAATCTCCATAGAGAACGGCATTACACGATACAGCAATGAGAAGAGTCCGATGGTGAGCAGGGTATCGTGGGCAAGACCAACTAAGGCGCCCAAGCCGAACTGCCAGTTGCGGAATCGTATTGCGATATAAATGAAAATCATGATGATGGAAACTAATACCGCCCAAATAGCTTGACCTAACAACTCCCGTGCAATGGTAGGCTGTACCTTTTGCACACTTTGAATACCGCGTGGGTCAATCTGTTGGGTGAAATCGTTCACCGTTATATCGGTTTTGGCATAAAATCCTTTTAATGCAGTGTAAAGCATGGCTTCCACTTCTTTATCCACTTCCACATCGTTGCTTTCAATTTTGTAGTTAGTGGTAATTCTCACCTGATTGTTTCCACCAAACGTTTTCACTTCGGGATTACCGCCAAAAGCGTTCGAGATGGCTTCACGCACTTCGTTGGTTTTCACATCCTGATCGAAACGAACCACATAGTTTCTACCACCGGTGAAGTCAATACCCGGCTCTAACCCTTGAATAGCAAAAGAGATACACATCACCACGCACATTCCGATAGATGCCCAGTAGAATATTTTTTTGTTTTTAATAAAATCGAATTTAGCATTTACAAACACATTGATTGTGTATTTGTTACCGAATTTGTAGTTTGCACCTTTTGTCAATCCGTGTTCGAAAACCAAACGGGCAACAAAGATTGCCGTGAACAATGAAGATAAGATACCAATAATTAAAGTGGTAGCAAATCCTTGGATAGGACCTGAGCCAAATATAAAAAGAATGATAGCCGTGATGAGAGAAGTAACGTTGGCGTCAATAATAGCGGGGTACGCTCTTTTGTAACCTTCATCTAAAGCAAGGTTGGCGCCTTTTCCAGCGCGCACCTCCTCACGGATACGTTCGTAAATCAACACGTTGGCATCTATCGCCATACCGAGTGCGAGCACAATACCGGCAATACCGGGCAATGTGAGCGCTGCGCCCAAAGAAGCAAGCACACCCATAATGAAGAAGATGTTCACACACAAAGCAAAGTCGGCAACCAAACCGGCTCTACTATAATACAAAAACATATATAAAAGCACTAAAACGAAAGCCAACGCAAAGGAACGCAAACCGGCATCGATAGATTCCTGACCCAGCGTAGGTCCAACTACTTCAGACTGAACTACGTTTACGCGGGCTTCCAAGTTTCCGGAGTTTAGTACGGTGGCTAAGTCCTTTGCCTCATCAATTGTAAATTGTCCTGAAATTTCGGATGAGCCGTTTGCAATTTCAACGGCACAGCCGGGAGCTGAATAAACGAAGTTATCCAAAACCACAGCAATGTGCGTTCTTTTTGCTTTATTGTCGGCAGCAGCTTTTGTAATTTTGCGCCACTCATCGGCAGCTTGTCCCTCCATAGCCATTGTTACTACAATCTGGTTATTTTGGTTTACATCTTGCTTGGCGGTTTTCACAACACGTGCGCCACCAACCGTTTCGGAGCTCAATTTGGGTCCGATGCGGTCGTTGTTTCTTTTCAAAGGATATAAAGGATAATAGTTGTTTTTACCTTCCGGTTTTCCCCACATGAATACCAGACTTTTATCGCCCATATATTTAGTTAAATCGGGGAGTAGTCGGTCAATAATTTTCATATCCGCTTCTTTAAAATAAGCGATGGCAACACCGTTAGAGCCTTGCACGGCGTGTGCTAAGATGGCGCCATCCACAGCTTCTTCTACATCTTCTTCAAGCGCAGCCATATCGGTGGTATCAACAATGGCGATTTCGTTTTGTTCTGCTTTTTTGGCTTCAAAATCTTTTTTAGCTTTCAGGTCTCGGGCTAAGCGTTGGTCTGCTTCATAAAAGCGGTCAACGATATGTTTTCCGTTCACGGCATCGTTATAGACTTCCCAGAACTCTAATTTTGCAGTGCTTTTCAACAGTTCTGTAACACGTTCGGGTTCTTTTACGCCCGGCAATTCCACTAAAATACGGCTTCCTTGTAAGCGTTGCAGGTTGGGCTGCGCCACACCGAAACGGTCGATACGGGTGCGCAGGATGCGGAACGTTCTGTCCACAATCTCATCCGATTCTGTTCTTAAAAACTTAACAATGTCTGCATCAGTGGCATTTTTCAAACCGGCTCGTTCGCCGAAGTAGGTGCGAAGCTGTGCGTTCGGCATATTTTGGGCGTTCTTTTCGACATTGAAATTTTTAACAAAAATGTCAATATAATCGGCATTGGTTTGTGCATACTCTTCGTTCGCTTTGTTGAAGGTGGCAACAAACAACGGATCTTCAATGTTTTCCGCTAAACTTTTAATTACATCGGGATAAGATACTTCGAGGGTTACGTTCATCCCGCCTTTCAAGTCGAGACCTAAGTTAATCTCTTTGTATTTAGCTTTTTTGTAAGTAAATCCCAAAAATACTTTCTCATCATTTTTATTTCCGAGATATTGCGCTCTGCGTGCAGTAACTACCGAGTCGGCTACATAGTTTCTCAACATTGGGTCGGTAATATTGAGCAATGCTTCTTCAATCGCCACCGGATCATTGGCATATTTGTTGGCATCCTTGGAAATTTTCCATGTTACGAAAGAAAAAGACAAGCAATACAAGCATGTAAGGGCAATAACTACAGCAAAAAACAGAAATAAACCTTTGTTTTTCATTTGATACTTATTTGATTATTAATAATTTAATTGATTTAATTTACCTTTTTTTACAAGGGCGCAAATATATAAAATTTTTGGAATAGCGTGATTAACATAGCTGAAAAACAAGAAGCCCTTCAGTAAACAATAAACCCCAAAGTCTTTTTTAATAAGCCCTTAGGGATCTTGAAAAAGCAATCCGAACTTTAATACCTACTACCATGAGATTTATTCTGTCGGAAAACTTCAAAAGTGGAAGGTCTCGCAGTTGTTCCTGATCAATAATTTCTTTGTAGTCTTTTCGGGCGTCTTTAGCTGGGTTGTTCAAGCCACAATCGAAGAAAGCGCCGGTATATACGTAAATATTATTATCTATGCGCCACTTTACACCTGTTTCAAGTGCTAACATTACCAACACGCCAAAATCTAATTTTCCTGCATTGTTATAACCATCAAAGTTGCCAAAACCGGCAAATGTTTGCGTGGCAGTCCAGTTATTGTATTCAGGATAATATGCAGCATTGGAAAGTGTAGCAACATGTGTTTCATATTTATTGTTGAACAGGAGGTTCACTCTAACGCCTCCCAATGCGTAGAAGCCCGCTCTTTGCGCCAACCTTGGATTCCAATATTGCCTGTGTCTGGTTTGAAACTGCAACATCACAGGAATCGTTACGAACATCGTTTTATGGATTTCGGTATAATCGGTTAATGTAGTGTGCAAATCATAGTATAAGGGCACGCTCGCGCCAGTTTGAGTCAGATTTGAGGTAACTGTTTTTAAATTGGTTTTAGATTTAACATTAAACAGCCCAAAACCAACGCTGGTATGGATACCTATCTGGCGACCAAAAAAGCCGGTAAATCCTACTCCGAAATCACTGCTAAAACCTAAGGAAGAGGTTCCTTTTATAGCCGGTTGAAAACAATAGGTAGCAATGCCACCATCGGCGTGAAGAGAAAATTCGGGAGCTGCTTTTTGCGCCATTGCATTTATACCGCTTAATACAAAAAACATTATAAATAGTCTGGCAGATTTTTTCATTCTTCTTATTTTTTTCATGTTTATTTTAGTTTATTGAACATATTTTGATTCGATAATTATTTAATAATCGTAATTTTCGCCTCTTTATTATAATTGCGAATGATGTAAATACCTACCGGAAGGTTGAGGGTTAGGGTGGTTTCGGTGCTGTGGGCAGCGCTCCTGCTCACACAGGC
>WQSU01000129.1 GCA_009787675.1 Lentimicrobiaceae bacterium | reverse complement strand
CGGTCGCCCCTTCACCTCCTCAAAAAGATAACTGATATATTGTCCAATCAGTCCAATCACAAACAGTTGAATCCCTGCAAAAGCGCTCATGAAAATGATGAGGGTGGTGTAGCCGGGAATTGTTTTGCCCAGTATCCACATAACTAAAGAAAATATAATTAAAATTATACTTAAAGCGCTAAAAATCAATCCTGTAATAATTCCTAATTGTAAAGGGAATTTGGAAAACGAGGAAACAGCAGTGAATGAAAGTTTTAGAAGTTTAAAGAATGAATATTTGCTTTTTCCGGCGGCTCTATGGGGTGCGATATATTCGATAGAGGTTTTTCTAAAGCCCACCAATTGTATCAGTCCGCGCAGAAAACGGGTGCGTTCTCTAAAATCGCTCCTTAATATTTTGCATACTTTTTGGGAAATGAGGAAGAAATCGGAGGCATTTTCTGCAAGTTTTACGGAAGAAATGCCATTGATGAATTTATAAAACAGTTTTGAGTTGATTTTTTGAAAAAACCCGGCATCTTTTCTGGCAGTTCTCACCATATTAATGACATCAAAACCTTCTGTTTGTTTCTGTAACATTTCTGGGATCATTTCGGGTGGATGCTGCAAATCGCTGTCCATGCAGATTACACTCTCGCCGCAAGCATGGTCGATGCCCGCAATCATGGCGGCTTCGTGCCCAAAGTTTTTGGAGAAACTCACCACTTTAACTTTACTGTTTGCGGCGGCAATCTCTTTTAACAAAAATAAACTGTTGTCGGAACTCCCATCGTTAACAAAAATAATTTCGTAATTAATTTGCAGTGTGTCAAGCGTTTTTAATAAAGAATGATAAAACATCGTTATACATTCCTCTTCATTAAAAACGGAGGCAACAACCGAACAATCTATAGTTTTTGGGATAATTTCCATCAATATAAATGTGTGTACAATTTTTCAGTAAAATTTTCGGGCAAAAATATTCTTTTTTTAAGAAGTTATTTAGCCCAAATGATTTGCCCGTTTTTATACAATTTTTTAATTTCAGTATCCTCTTCTTCAAGAATACGATACACATCCACATCCAATGGGCGTATCAAAAATTCATCAATGGTGGTTTGGTAGCCTTTGCATTGGGTAGCGGAAATAGCAAAGCGGGTGGTAAGTTTTTTGTTCGGGATGCTAAATTGGTAACACGATAACGCCCAATCACCCAAGACCACAGGAGTTCCCATACTCCATCCTTCAAGTAATGGGAAAACCTCTTCCGAATGTTCATCTTTTTGAGAAATATAAAACTTCCAACTTAATTGATTCTGCCCAAAATTTTTGCCTCCAACATAACACCAAAAAGTGGCTTCATAAGTTCGGTTTTCGTCTAATTTTCCGGGTTCAATTTCTGCAAAAATGCTCTGTTTCTCTTTTTCAGGTTGCTCGTAGGCGCCATCTCCCAAAAATTGGTAAGGTGCAGAATGGGTATCAAATGAAAATAAAAATACGGTTGAATCAGGTTGGGAAATGAAACAATCTTCTTTAGCAATTAAATGTGTTCTTTTTTGATTAAAATCCGCAATATGAGGTGTGGTTACTATTTCTGTCATTTTATCGGGAGAAATTTCCCAAAATTCTACTTCATTGGCTTTTAAGAGAAATGTGGCTTTCTGTAAAAAATCACGCTCGTATGGTGTTAAAGCGTTGGGTTCGGGCAAACATATAATCAGAAATTTCTTATCAGACGGAATATCTTGGGCAATGAGTTTCTTATAATATTCAGGGGCAAACATTTGTATCAGATTTCTACTTTCCCAAATACTTGTTCTTGAAAGATAGGATGCCATGAGCGGCAATTCAAAATGATACGCCAAAATGTTTGAGATGTCATAAATATCATACGTGCCGCTTGCATAATTATGGTCAGGGGCTAACCTTGTAAAATTTTCCGAACCTTGATAAAACGGCAAAGGAATCACCGCCTGATATTCGTTTGGATTGATGGCATCCAATGCTTTTTGATATTCTAAATCAAGATTTTGCCGTAGAAAAACATTCTTCATTTTAAACAAATGTTCACAGGCGTTTCTTTGATAAGGAATACCTTCTATCATGGTAAAAATGGGTGCTCCTATTAATAGTAGATAGATTGGGATTTTCATTTTGCTATTCCTGTGAGTTTGCAGATATTGATAATATATGTATGCTGAAAAAGTAGTAGCCACAAAGAAGAAGGGCCACACAAAACGTCCGGTAGTTCTGAATGATTTTATTAAACTAAAATACTCTAACAAAGACTCTAATCCTAATTTAAATGGATATCCCATAGAAAAAAACAGGCAGATAATACCTGCAAAAAGGGCTGGTGCAAACAATCCCACCTCAAAAGGGAATTTCAGTGAGACTCTTTTTTTGAGATAGCGTATAAATAAATGCCGAATGAGCAATAACACGAATGCCCAAAAACACAGACATGAAGCCGCCCCAATATACCCTCTGCTTTCCCAAAATCGAATACGTAGCGGTTCGCTTTGAAAGAAGTGTGTAATTCCTTCATAATAAGGCATGAAAACCGTCCGAAAATTGCTGTTGTATGCAAAAAAACCTCCGGTATCGCTCGTTCGTCCCGTATGTGTATCTACGATGGAGATGTAGAGAAAGAACATCACCAGCGGTAGAACGGATTTTCCAAAACTCAAAATCAGATTTCTTCTATTTCTGTATTCTTTGTAACCAAGAGATTGCCAGGCATCGAAAAGAAAAGTAAAAATGCAAGTCATGGCGCCCAAATAGGCGTGGGTTCCCAACCATAAGAGATTGGAGACCATTAATAAAATGGCATACAATGTTTTTCTATGGGTTTGATAATAAAGAATAAGCAAGTAAAAACACAAGGGAATGGCGAGACTGTACGATAAAGCGAAATGTCCTATCCACCACCTGTAAAGTTGGGGTTGTAAAAACATAATGGCAAATACCCAAAGTAAAGCGTACCACTCTTGCTTAATGAAGCGCCGAAGTAGTAAAAACAATACCAAATACGTGAGAAATAGATTTAATATCATTAAAATATGTAAAATACCTGTACTATGCTGTTCAATAGATGGAAATATTTTACCGGCATAATGCAATGTTTTTGCAAGAAAGGGATGACAATCGGTAAAGAGGTAACTTTCGCCATAAGGATAATTGAAAGCCAATTGATTACTCTCTCCATATTTTACTTCTGTGATATAGGCATAGTAGTTTTTTATGGCATCTCCACCAAGAAAAGTCAGCAGATTATTCGGTTCTTTTAAAGCATGCCCATACAGACATAAAAGATAGGTTATGGCGCTAAGGCAAAGAATGATCAAGTATTTCTGTTTTTTCAGTACGAGGTACAGATTATGCATTTGCTATAGATAATTTTCGGGCAAAAATAAACAATAATTAAACAATCTTGCCGTTTTTTGCCGTATGAATAAACTAAACACCCATTTTTTTTTACTGCTTATAACTTTATTGTTTTTTTCTTCTTGTGGCAATTCCAATAAAACGAACTTGAAAGAAACACCCTCGGAGGTTACCCAAACGGATGATTATGCAACATTGCGAGTATCAAACGCACCACAGGAAATGACAGAAAATATTTCCGGAAATGTAATTACCCTTTCGGAAAAAGATTTTATAGAACAGATTACTACTATTGATAATCCCAAAGGATTTAGATACTTAGGAAAAACTCCTTGTATTGTTGAACTTTATGCAGACTGGTGTAAACCTTGTTGGATTTTATCTGACCTAATGATTGAATTAGCACCTGAATATAAAGGAAAAGTGATTTTTTATAAGCTAAACATTGATAGAGCCCCCAATATTGTTAAAGCCTTTAATGTGGAAAATATCCCCATGATTCTTTACTTTAAACCTCGTGAAAAAGTAGCTAATACGGTCGGTTTACTAAATAAAGGCAATTTAAGAAAAGCGATCAATGATCTTTTACTAAATGACTAATTTTTTTTCTTTGAGATACAACAAATTAATTCTATTATACTGTTTTTTTTCTACTTCATGTATGTTTGCGCAAAATATGAATTGCGAAGCCATCATTTCTTTTATAAATCAAAAAGAAAATCAAATAGCTCATTTGAATCTTCAAGATCCCGATTATATACCCCTGCATTTTTTGATAGCCCAAGATGTTATTAAAGAACTTCAACAGTTTAGAATGAATGTGATTCCTTATTATTCAGAGTGCAAAATGATCACCTTTAATCAACTCATTAACAAATATGATGAGTTGAACCTTACGATTCAACAGAAACATGATTCTCTTGAGTGGTTGAATAATAATGTACATCTCCTTTTTTATGAAAAAGCTTGTTTTGAATATCAAATTAATAATGAGGAAGATGGAAAATATCTATTAGACCGCTCTTTACAGTACAATGCTACCTTCCCAAATGCTGTTTTGTTAAAATTAAACAAATTGCTTGATAATAATTACTTTAAAGAATCCTTATCGTTATTAAATACGCTTTATTATGAAATTGAAATGGACGATGAACAAGAAAAGCAAGCGATAGAATTTACAGACAAATTTTACGACAAATTGTACAAAACCGCAGATTCTTTGCTAAAAGTTGAGCATGCAGCAGAGGCATTGGAACTTTTTGAAGTGTTGGAAGTTTTCTGTCAGAATTTACCCACTGCCTATTGTAATGACGATTATTATCATGGCGTATTAAATTCTAAAGCTGGTATTTACGACTCCTACATTGCGATTGCCAAAGTAGCTGAAAAGAGAGGAAATGGGCAGATTGCAACGCATTTTTATCAGTATGCGCAGGATTATCTGAGAAATAATCCACATTTGGGAAAAGGAGAAAGGGAGAAAGGAGAAAGGGAGAAAGGAGAAAGGGAGAAAGCAGAAAGGGAGAAAGGAGAAAGGGAGAAAGCAGAAAGGGAGAAAGCAGAAAGGGAGAAAGGAGAAAGGGTGAAAGCAGAGAGGGAGAAAGCAGAAAGGGTGAAAGGAGAAAAGGTGGAGGATGAGAAAGGTTTTGCTGTGTTAAATTTTGTTGAGCCTTTATCTTCTAAAGAACTTAAAGAAAAATATGACTCGATGGTACTTCAAGCATTGGCATTGTGTATTAAAGAGGATTTTTCTGCATCATACAAAATCTTTTCAGAGGCAAAAAAACTGGAGGATTGCAATTGTTTTGAAACCGACTTTCGTGTGAATTTGATGATTCGCGAACTCTCTAAAATTGAATTAAAATGATATTTTTGCCCGCTCAAATGAATTATTCACTTAAATTAAATTAATATTATGAAAAAAATTATTGTAATCCTAACGTTAGCTGTTTTCAGTTTCACAGCCATGGCACAACATTGCGGTTCAGCCGCCGCTACAAAATGCAGTGAAGGTCCAAAACTTGAAGTAAAAGGCGCAGAAACCATTATTATTCAAACCAATGCGTATTCTGTTAAAAGTAATGAGATTTTTAAAGAAAATCTTCCTTTTTTAAAGGGAGTAAAAGATTTTAAGTATGACGAAAAAACTTACAAAGTAGCTGTAGCTTACGATCCTAAAAAAACCACGCCCGATGCCATTCGTGCAAGCATTGCCAAATTGGGATTTGATGCCGACAAGGTAAAAGCAAATGAGCAGGCACGCGCCAAACTTCCGGCAGAGTGCAGAACAATGCCCAAAGGATGCAGCCACTCTTGCTCCGGCAAACACTAAATGATAATGGTGGAAGGAAAAAAGCAGAAAGCAGAAAGCAACCAATTACACCTATCCACCTATAAACCTATCCACCTTGAGTTAATCACTAATTCCTAAACATTAATCACTAACACCTATGGTAATAGACCACTTAAAACAATCCCAAGCCCTGTTAGAAGGGCATTTTTTGCTTTCTTCGGGAAGGCACAGCAACCGTTATTGTCAATGTGCCAAATTGTTACAATATCCGGATAGAGCGGCAGCCGTATTATCGGTTGTGGTTGAAAAATTGAAAGATACTCAAGTAGATATTGTGGTAGGACCTGCCATGGGCGGCATTATTGTTGCCTACGAATTGGGGCGCCAACTGGGTGTACCTGCCATCTTTACAGAACGTGAAGAAGGTAAGATGTGTTTGCGCAGAGGTTTTGAAGTTCATCAGGGACAGCGCGTATTGATTACCGAAGATGTAGTGACCACCGGTAAATCATCTTTAGAAACTATTGAGGCTTTAAAAGAGTTTGGCGTTGAAATCGTTGGCATTGCCTGCATTGCCAACCGCAGTACCGGCAATATTTCGTACCCCATCTTCGAAGCCATCAAATTAGACATCGAAAGTTGGGAGGCAGAAGACTGTCCACTTTGCAAACAAGGCATTCCTTATGTTAAACCGGGATCCAGAGCCATTAAATAGTGATTAATGATTAATGATTAATGATTAATGATTAGTGGTTAATTTTTTCTTTCTACCTTAAATATTGAGTTTAAAACCTAAAACTTTGAATCTTAAACCTTTAAATCTTAAATCTTTAAATCTTTAAATCTTAAATCTTAAAATCTTAAATCTTTAAATCTTAAATCTTTAAATCTTAAATCTTTAAACCTTAAATCTTTAAACCTTAAATCTTTAAACCTTAAATCTTTAAACCTTAAACCTTTAAACCTTAAAATCTTATACCATAAATTTCCCCATGTCCAACGAAAACTTCATTGATTACGTAAAAATCTTCTTTCGCTCTGGAAAGGGTGGGGCTGGTTCGGCGCACCTGCAACGCACAGCGCAAGACCCCAAAGCGGGTCCTGATGGCGGCGACGGCGGAAAAGGCGGCGATGTAATCTTAAAAGGAAACCGTAATTTGTGGACATTGCTGCACTTGCGCTATACCAAACATATTCTTGCTGAAGATGGCGGTAATGGATCTGCCAACCAGTGCTTTGGAAAAAATGGGAAAGATGCCGTAGTGCAAGTTCCCTTAGGCACTGTGGTGAAAGATGCGGAAACCGGAGAGTTCTTAGGCGAAGTGATGGAAGAGGGACAGGAATTGGTAATTCTGAAAGGTGGTAGAGGTGGATTAGGCAATGTGCACTTTAAATCGGCTACCCGCCAAACCCCACGCTTTGCACAACCCGGCGAAGAGGGCATAGAAACATGGATGGGATTGGAACTGAAAGTGTTAGCTGATGTTGGGTTAGTGGGATTTCCCAATGCAGGAAAATCAACGCTGATTTCGGTGCTTTCCAATGCTAAACCCAAAATTGCTGATTATCCGTTCACTACCCTACGCCCCAACTTGGGAATGGTG
>WQSU01000128.1 GCA_009787675.1 Lentimicrobiaceae bacterium | reverse complement strand
TACGCTGAATTATGTAAGGGCTTCGCCCTTTTATGGCGTAAAGCATGGGATGACTTTTAACTTTTCTTCAAATTGCTTAAACGGAACTCAGGTTAATATCAAAAAATCCGCTGTCTTTTCCCCATTTTCCTATTTCATACCATAAGGCATGCGGAATGGATTTGACAATTTCTCTGTTTTGTGCCAATTCTTCTTCCGAAATATCTATATTGACATTGCGCTTGGGCGGATTTTTTTCGTCTATCAAATCTGACTCTATCTCATTGACGTTATAGCTCCAAAGATAATTTTTTACCAATTCCCAACACTCTTCACGTTTTGCTTTTTCAATGTAGTGCTGTCCTGCGTATGTATCAAGTATGAATTGGTTTACCTGTTTCATCAAATCAAAAATAAAATCGGAAAGTTGCGGTGAAACCTGTTGATTTTTCCAAATTTTATAAAGGTTTAACTTGTTGTCTGTAATTTTGTTAAGCAGTGAAAGTGTATAGGGTACAACAACCTGTTTCATTTCACCAATACTGTCAGGCTTCTTTCCGTAGCGTTTATCGGCGTTTTTGAATAGAATAGATTTTGCAACAGTATCTTCAAAAAAAACATTGTCAATTCTTTTTAGATTGTCGGGCAAATTGTTGGCTATAAATTGGGCGTAGTTTTTTTCGTTTCCACGAACAACAATGTGCGGTCCAATTACCATTTTTTTACCCTCGTAAATTTCCTGATAAGCGTTGATGTATTTTGCAAGTTCAACTTTGGAAAACATTTGATTTTTTGGGTACTTCCTATCAAAAGCGCTTTCCATTGATTTTGTACGTCCTTCCCGGCTGCGTAAAGTTTTGTATTGTCCTCTTGCACGTTCAAAAAACCAGCAAGTTTGGAGGTTGTTTTGAGCCGTTACCGGCGCCAGAATGTAACGCGACAGTTTTTCAAGGGCAATCAGGGCGGGGTTGTTTGCCGAAAAATCGGCATCGTTCACTTTGTTTTGTGTATTGGCGTAGCGTGAAATGCGAGATACAATTTCGCTGTACTGGTCTGGTTTGTCTATGATGGAAAATTTTACCTGCACAAAAATATCTGAAATACTGGCTTTGTCCTTTTTCGCAGTGTTGTAAATCGAAGCGGTTGTTTGCCCACCATTCACAATTTGCAGATTGCTGATTTTCGTTACAAAATGTCCGGTTTCGTCAAGTTCTATGTGGTCTGCTGTTGCGGCAATTCCATTATTAAACGCCAAAAACATGTGTGGCTCGTTTCGGATTGTGTCGCGGATTCCTCTGTTAATTTTGCCGGTGAATTGCAGAAATGATCTTACATTTTGTTCCAGTAATCGCGCGCCGTATCGTTCGTACAATTTTGCAAGGCATGTGCCCGGAATGATTGCAATGTATGCCTTGTAATCGGGGTTGCTTGTATTTGCTGACAAACAGGGTATTTCAAATTTTTCTCCTTCAAAATTCTCGAAGTCAAGTTCTATCGGAATGCGGGAGTGTTCGGAAATTTTATACAGATAGTTAATGTCAATTATACGATAGAATATGTTGTAACCACTTATTATGGCGCTTGGGGGAAAATCGCCCCTGTATTCGCCATTTGTTAAAATAATTGCATTTACCCGCACAAGATTTTCTTTCAGTTCCTGAAAGTTTGCCAATGTATGGGCAAATTCAAAAATCGGCGAAGATTCGGCAACTTCATTTACATAGTCTTTTTCGACTGCTTTTTTGAAAAAGTTTGTTATTCTTGTGGTGGCACGGTCAATATCTGTTTTTGCAATAGTGGGTATGGTTTCGGAAAAGTCAAAAATGGAAATAAACAGATCCACTGTTTCGTAGTTTTCGGAGACTGCATAAGCGTTTATTTTGTGCTGTCCTTTTCTTCCGGTGTCTTTTTCATCGTAGGCAATATCGGCATTTTCGGTTTCGCCTGCTTCTGCCAGCATATCAACGGCAATGCGTGTAAATGTCTGTTCCTGTGTGTCGCCTTCTTCGCTACTCGCCTGCATAGCGACAACGTCCTGCATGAGTGACTGGTAATATTTTTCTATTTCATTCATAATTCTTTTATCGTATTAAAAATGTGATTTTCAGCAACTAAATATTCATCGCACATGGCAAGAATGATTGAGTATTTAACATCGCTTACACCTCCACGGAGTTCATTTTCCCTGATTCTTGGAAAATTTTTTTCTACTTTATAGTAATTTTCGTTTCTGATTTGATAAAATCTATTCTGGTAAAACAGTGCGTGCCCATCCAAATAACCGGCTTCAAAAAGTTTTGCATTGAAAAGTGATAAAGCGGGCGCATCATTTTCAAGCATTTCTCGAATGGCAGTAACCTTTTGGCAAAGTGTTTGACCGTTTCCATTGGAAATTTCAACGGAAAGATGAAACAAAAACAGGTTTTCCAGGAGTGTGTCATCCAATTGTCTTTCTCCGTTAATGGTTACTTTTTGTGGGTTGTTTGTGGAAGTGGTTTTTACTTCCACTGCCCAATTATTATCCTGAAAATCGCGCAATGCTTTATCAACCCCAACCCATGTGTGCAAAACATCACAGGAAACGGTATCCGGTTTGGAAAGAATTTTTTGCAGGAAATGCAATTCGCCGTAAAGCCCCTGCTGTTCAAGGGGTGTTAAACCTGAGGAACTGCTTTTCTCAAAAAGTGTTTTCCATTTTTCCAATTGATTGACAACGGTATGGATAACTTTTTGTTCAGTGTTTAAACAGATAACCGATTGTATAAGATTTTCGCACAAAGTTGCAAAAATATCGCGACTGTCAGGGTGCAGTAATTCTATAATCAGTAAGCGTGAGTTTTCAAAAGTTGTATCATTCAATAAGATAACTTTGAGGTCTCGCAAGTTTGCAAATGAAGAAATATCAATGTGTATGTCGTTGCTGAATGTAAAGGCAACGCCATAATATCTTTCGGGGTATTGGAATGTGCCGTAAATGTGAAATGGTGTATCGCTTGAATAAAGACGTTTAACAATTCCAACGCTTTTTTCTTTTTCCAAAGTTTCCCAAATTTCTGATATGTGATTATAATTCGTCATAAACATTGTCATTTTCGTTATCAAACAAATTTTCTGTTTCTGCAAATTCTGCAACTTGATTTACTGTATATGAAATTGCAATGTTGGTACGACTGTTTGGGAATGAAATAACAAAACCAATAAAAGGATCGTCTGTTCTTTGTATTTCATCAATTATGAATTTGCCGTCTTTTTTATAGGCACAATCTGGATTAAGCGGGTAAATAAGTAATAGCGGATTTGTTCGTGGACGGAACTCCTGACGAACAATTTCGGGCGCCGGATAGTCTTTGTCTTCCCAATTTTCTTTTACTTCTCTTGTTCTTTCCAATGCGGCTTCCAATAAATCATCATCCAAATCTATAAGCTCATCTTTTTGATTACCAACAATGTGATTTTTACGAATATAGTAAGTGCTCCAATTTGTATCATCTGCCCGGTTACGGTCGAAACATCCAACCGCTAAACCATTGGAAAAAGTATGCGTTGCTTCAGCGTTGTCTTTTTTATTCATTAAAACTACACGCCACGAAGTTAATTCACCTTCACGTACAAGGTCTTGAATGTAAGCACTAATCATATCAAGATCTACTTTTTTCAAACTGTCGGCAACTTTAAATTTTGAAAGATAATCGCAAATTTCATCAGGCGAAACATTACGCCACAAAAAGTTACTCCCTTTCAATTCGTGTGCTCCCAATGCGGAAAGAAAATTATCTGTTGCAATGAGATTTCTTCTTTTAATGCCTTTGTCCATCGGTAATTGATAGGTTTCTATCAACCTGCCTGCCCAAGATACTTCTATTTGTTTGGTATAGCGCATTTTATTTAATGCGGTAATTTGCAGACATCCCGGATGCGTTCTTACTTTTAAAGCATAATTGTCCGGTGTTCCTCCTGATTCTGCCAAATAGTTAAATTCGGATTTCAATTCTTCACTTGCAACTGTAATGTGCCTGAACCACTCATTTAATTCTTCACTTGTAAACAAGCGGCACAAGTCCACATATCCGGGGCGGTATCCAAACCAGCGCCCCATCTGCATAAGTGTATCATACATTTTTGAAGCACGTAGAAAATAACTTACCGATAATCCCTCCAATGTTAAACCCCGCGAAAGTTTATCGCCACCGATAGCAATTACTGAAATGCCATTTTTTTCGTTTTCTTAGTAAGTTAAACAATCGCCGGAAGTTCCGTTAATTGATTTGACCTCAACTTTTTGCACTGCCTTAAATAGCAATGGCTTTATTTCTTCCCACGAATGAACGGTTAAATTGTTGTCTATGTTTTTGAATGCAGATTGTTGAATTTCTGTGGTAACGGTTTTGTATGACTTGTAATTTGCCGTATCAGCTTCCAAAATTTTGCGAAACTCTTCCAACATTGCAGGGTCGCTTGCTTCTATTTCGTGTTTGTAGTAGTTGAACAATCTTTCTACCAAATCCTTAATATGATTTTGCCACATTTGATACCGCGAAATGTGGATGAGCATAGAGTTGTGTTTTGTTTCCTGACCTCTGGCAATTCTTATTGTACATGAAACAATGAAACATTTTATGGCAGTCTTCAATGATTCGGGAATATCGCTGAATGTGGGCTTATCGTCATCCTTTTTGTGTCCCTGTGGAACAAAGTATTCGTAATCCTTTATTGAAGAAACGATTGGCAGCAAGTCATTGTCTGTTTCATCAGGAACTGGAGAAGTGCCAAAAACTTTTTCTGGTCCAATATAGTTTGATGGCGCCGGAATGTTTATGATGAAATCACGTGGAAACAAATCGTGTTCATCTAAAGGAATAAAAATATTGGCAAATGGTGTAGCCGTGTAGCCAACATAAGCGGAACGATTAAATAATGCAATGATGCTGCAAATACTGCCGTTAATTGCCGTTCTTTCCTGTTCTTCCTCTCTATCGCTTCTTTTTTTGGTGTTGATTGAAGCATTATCAGCCTCATCATCAATAACCAACAGCGTTTTGTTGGTGATTTTATTACCCTCGCTTTGACTTTGCAGCCAAGAATACAGCCGCTTGAGTACAGAGGCATTTTTCTTTATTATCAATATAACAGGTTGCGGCGCATTAAAGTTAAATCCTGCGTGGTTTGCTGCATTTTTTGTAAAATCGCCATTTTCCAAACTTGTTGTGTATGAGTTTGCAATAGCGGATTCAAATCCGGGTATCAAACCTACACCGATTTTTGTTGTTTGATTCATGGAGTATGCTCTTTCATACTGCGTGTCAAAGCCCAAAAAACCTTCGTCAATGCGTGTTTGTGTTTGACTGCGCAAGTTGTTGTGAATGCCTGCCAAAACAACAATAAGGTTAAACCCGGCATCTGCGGCTTTGCAAATCAATCCTGTATAATTGGCAGTTTTTCCAGATTGTACCTGCCCAACAACCAGCCCTTTCTTGTCTATTTCAATGTCGTTACGTTGCGGGTTGAATAATTTATCCAATATCTTATCTGTCAACTCATCCAACTGCGATATCACGCTCGGGGCAAACTTCTTTTGCCTGCTCAAATAATCTGAATAACGAACCCAAAATTCCCATTGAGAATTTTTGTTTGCCTTGAAATCTTTGAGCCATGGCATTCGTCGCTCCTTACCTTCTAAAATTTGGTACCTGTCAACGGTTGTACTGTAAAATGCTAGTAATTCCAATTTTAGTTTATCGGCATCCATATCAGCAAACATTGGCATACATTTTACATTTTGGACGGCATTATTTATTTCTTCGTTGGTTACTCCAACTTTTGGACCTATGATGTTATCCTGAATAATGTTTAGCGCTTTTTGATAAATATCGTTCATGTCAATTCGTCTATTAAATCTTCGTAATTGTTAAATGGCTCAATCGTTTTCAACAGGGCTTTTGCCTGTTCCGGAGTTTTGCCCTGAGCAATTTGAGTGCTAAACATTTGCGTTAGCATTTGTTTGATGGTATCCATATATTCTTCGGAATAGTTAACATTTTCCTTTTCTTCCGCTTCTGCCATTTTAATGTAAATTGTTTTTGTTGGTAAATTTTCTTCCACTAAACGCAAAAGATTGTTTACTGCTTTCTCAGGTTGCGTTTTTGCCAATTCTTTCAGGTCTTTGATTATCAGGTTATCTCTGTTGATTACAAAATACCATTTACCGTCTCTTGCTTTTTCGTCCCAAAGCAGTTGGAAATTTTGTCCCGCACGCTGTTTCAAAATTTTACCTCTGTGCCGGTAAACTTCGCTGCCAATGCTGCGAAGAGATTTTGCATAAGATTCCAACTGTTCTTTGCAGGCTGCGGGCGGGTGTGCTTTTGATTTTTTAATGTCAATCTTCCATTCGCTATCGAGTTTGTTTGGTAAATCAATCTGAATGCGTACCAGTTTATAATGTTCCTCTTTTTTGAAAAGCCCCAGCCAATCGCCCGCCAACAGTAAACGTTTGCCACGATAAACATAAAAGCCCTGCATGGCAGGATAACCGTTTATTCCTTCGGCTTTTTTGTATGCCTGTTCTGTTGAAAAGTTGTTTTTGTGAGGCAATATATAACCTTTCATGATCACACCGCCATTAATATATTCTGTTTCTCTTGGTTGCGTTTTAATTTCGTTGATGCAAAACGGATTCCATGCTTCAATTTCGTGTCCACCCCAAAAGATTTTTATTGCCTTGTCTTCTATAAAACGGTGAAAGGTCATGGCAATATGATTTTTTACCTTATCCAGTGAAGCAGAAAATTTTTGTTTGGCATTTTCGTCTGTTTCTGCGGTTTGCTGTGGTAACACTCTATCCATATCAGACCATACTACAAGTGTTCCCGATTCTACACCATCCAGTTCGTTCAAAAATTCTTCGGGTATCCACTGTATAAGTTCCCATTTTTTGCTTTCTGCGACATAATCCAAATCCCATGCCCAAAAAGCGGGTTCAGAGTTTTTATGCTTGCTTAAAACTGATAGCTTACGGCATTGTGAGAATGAGGCGGTTTTTAATCCTAAGCCAAAACGTCCCAAATCTGTTTCGGAACGGTCGGTTAAAGGGTTTTGGGCGCCGGGGCGCATTGCTTGAATAATTTCGTCGCTGTTCATACCCTCGCCATCATCTTTTATGGTAATGACGGATTTACCTCCTCTCCAAATACGGTTAATGTAGATATTTTTTGCGTTGGCAGAAATGGAGTTGTCTATAATATCGGCAATAGCAGTTTCGAGATTATAACCAATTGCCCGAAATGTTTCTATCATTGAGGCGGCTTCGGGGGTTGCCTCTGCTTTGTTGAATTTACTGTAATCCATGG
>WQSU01000127.1 GCA_009787675.1 Lentimicrobiaceae bacterium | reverse complement strand
ATTAAATTTGCAATGTTTTACGCCGCAAAGATACACTTTTTGGTCGAAAAATACTACACTTTTTTAATTTATTTTATTGATTTAAAATATATTACAGCGATCGTAAGGAGCGACTAAATAATCTGCCTAGCCCATCACTAATTCCATCGTATCTGTAGCAATCACCAATTCCTCGTTGGTAGTGATTACCATAGCGGCTGTTCTACTTCCGGACTTAGTAATCAGTTTGTCTTCGCCGCGCACGTTGTTGGCATCTGCGTCAAAATCAACGCCAAGGAATGTTAGGTTACCAAGGATTTCGGCTCGGGCGTTGATGTCGTTTTCTCCAATTCCACCGGTCATCACAATGAGGTCAACACCATCCATGGCGGCGGCGTATGCACCAATATATTTCTTCACACGGTAGCAGAAGCATTTGAAAGCAAATAGGCTACGTTCATCTCCGGCTTCAATTCCGGCATCAATGTCGCGCATGTCGGAACTGCTACCGGTAATGCCCATCAATCCCGATT
This sequence comes from Lentimicrobiaceae bacterium, assembly GCA_009787675.1. GTDB lineage: Bacteria > Bacteroidota > Bacteroidia > Bacteroidales > WCHB1-69 > WRNX01. The sequence goes on along the minus strand of WQSU01000127.1, from coordinate 6,830 downwards.
TTTTATTGATCAGTGTGTTCATGCCTTTGAAATCCAAGCCATCTTTTTCACCGATGTAAAGCAGTGCGCCCAAGTCAAGGTCACCGCAGCGTGTGCCCATAACCAACCCTTCCACCGGCGTAAATCCCATGGAAGTGTCCACAGATTTCCCGTTTTTGATAGCGCAAATAGAAGCGCCGTTGCCTAAGTGACAAACAATAATTTTCATGTCTTCATACTTCTTGTTCAACATGTTAGCGGCTTTTGGGGCAACATACTTATGACTGGTGCCGTGAAATCCATATCTGCGAATCTTGTTTTCTTCGTAATATTTATACGGGATGGCATATAAAAACGCCTCTACAGGCATGGTTTGGTGAAACGATGTATCGAAAACGCCCACTTGTTTCACATGAGGCAACATCTTCATCATCACTTCAATACCAAGCAGATTGGCGGGATTGTGCAGTGGCGCCAATTCGCAAAGGTTTTTGATTTCTGCCAGTTCTTTTGCTTCCAACACCATACTGTGTTTAAAATACTCTCCGCCGTGCGCCACGCGATGTCCCACCGCTTTAATCTCTTCTAAAGAAGCAATTACTCCATGATTAGCATCCAAAAGCGCTTCTAAAATCAACTTGATTCCCACTTCGTGATCTTGGATAGGGGCTTGTAGATAATGTTTGTTGCCGATTGTCGGTTTATGAGTAAACTCACCCATCTCCAAGCCAATACGTTCAACAATTCCTTTTGCCAGCAAGTCGGCATTTTGTTCCATATCAATTAATTGGTATTTAATAGAGGAACTCCCACAATTTAAAACTAATATTTTCATAAATTAATGATTTGTAATGATTTACCTGTTTTTAAAAATCTTGCAAAAATATATTTTTATAATAAAAAAACAAGTAAAAAAATTAGTTCACAAAAATTCAGGCATTATGGGATTTTTGTCTTTACAAAAAACCATGTATGGCTCATCTGAAATACAGAACGCAGTTACAACCGTTTCGCAAAATCGGTATGACCAGATTATTATCTCACACCGATGCAGCGATTCAAACCCAAAAGAGCGCCTCATTTCCTAATTTCTGTGGCTGATTTTCCTAAAATCAGCCATTCTTTACCTCAAAACGCGCTCCCTCAATTTAGATCCAACCTATTTTTGCGCCCAAGTTTAACATAAAAAAATCTATTATGAAAAATCTATTTTTTGGTTTATTACTCTTTGTTTTGTTCTGTCAAGTAGATGGGCAAAATGTACTCAAAGGACCCACCACTACCAATATTGCAGTGGCAAGGGCTATCTCTCCCAATGGGAACTATGTTGTGGGACAGGCGCTAACAGATCCGAGAGAGGCGTTTGCATGGAATGTTTATGCGGGAAATGTTATTACAAACATGGGCGGTGTAATTGGTAACGACCTGAGCGAGGCTTATGACGTGAGTAACACCTACCGTGTGGTTGGTGATTTTGCAGATCCCAATGTTGTTTATGAAGGAATTCCTATAAGAAGCGCCGGATACTGGGAAAACGGAACTTGGACAGGATTGGGACTGGGACTCGCAGCAGGCAGCCCGCCTGCTTCCTACATAGGTGGTTCACATGCCGCTAGCATCTCGGCAGACGGAAACATCATTGCCGGTTTTTGCATAACGTTTTCAGGAGACTCGCGCGTTCATCCCTACTCATGGACTTATAATGAAGCGACCTCTTCTTGGGATGGTCAAGTTTGGGCTGCTCCTGTGAATAATCCGCAGGGGTCGGCTATTGTATCCATGTCTGCCAATGGAAATATTGCAGCAGGATGGGCTAATCTTGGAACAGGAAGAACAGGTATCTTCTGGACTTCTAAAGATGAATACCAACTTCTTGATTTAGGCAATGTAAATTATGACGTCTCCGAATATATTTGTGTTAGCAGAAACGGAAAATATGCAGGTTTTAGATACAATGGCATTGCAGGTTTTTATGATGTTGAAAATAATGAACATATTCTTATTCCTGAAGGACTTATTATAAGCGCTATCAGCGATAACGGCTTTGCAGTGGGGACTTATTATAATGATTTAGAGGCTGCCAAGGGTTTTATTTGGAGTAAAACACTCGGTTTTATGGATTTCAATGAATTTCGTTTGATGTTTGCTCCTGATATTTTTCTTAATCCTTCAATGCAGAGCGCTTTAGACCCTACAACGCACACCTCTTATGCTTTACACGCCATTTCTGCTGATGGACAATCCATGCTCATGCGGGTAGCTAACAGAGGATTGGTGATGAAACTGGCATCTCCTATTGTTGTTGTGCCATTTCCCAAAAACTTCTCGGGAAGCGTTTCTCGTGAGGATAGAAATATTGTTAATTTAACATGGGAAGCGCCGGAGCCATGGACGGAAGAGTTGCTGAGTTATGTTATCTACAGAGATAATGTGCAAATTGCTACGGTAGCGGCTGGTAGTTTAAACTATACCGACATGGCGGTTCCCGCAGGTTATAAAAAATACTCTATTCAAGCGGTTTATCAAAACTGTGTATCTAAAAAATCGCAGGTATTCACCGTGCCGGTGGTTAATAATTACAATATCCCTTTTACCGAAAATTTCGCTTCGGGAAACTTCACTGAAAATTATTGGACAACTGTTGACAAAAAATATTCCTGTGCATGGATGGTAGATATTCAAGAAGTCGGAAGTGAAGATGTATCTGGAACGGCAGTGCTTCATGTGGTACACAATCAGACAGAACCTTTTTCAGCCATGTTAATATCAAAGCCCTTTGACTGCTCAAATACAGAGCATGTTTACCTCTCTTATATTCTGTCTCCTTACTATTATGTTGACAATAATCTTACAAAAGATTCCATTTTTGTGGACGTAACCACTGATGGCATTACCTGGACCAATGTATATCAATATGTATTTAAGGAAATTTCAGGATGGAGAGCAGAACTGCTTGATATTTCTGATATTGCAGCAGGAGAATTAGTGAATATACGTTTTAGAATTGAAGGTATTAATTATTCTATCAATGCTAAATTTTATTCATTTACGAATATTAGTGTAACACCAACAATGCCGCATAATGGTGTTCCGATGCAAGTTAGAGGAAAGGAAAACTTGCTGGGACTTGACCTTGCATGGCAAAATCCTGACGGACTGTTTGCTTTAACTTATCAACAAACGCCATGCGCCTACGGCTTTGGAAATGAGGGCGCGAATATGATTGCAGCTCAGAGTTTCGACAAGAAAGATCTTGATATATACAACGGCTTATCTGTAGTTTCAATATCAGCTTATATCTATCAAGTGGTGAGTTCGCCTGTGCCTACGAAATTGAAATTGGCTGTTTTTGTTGATGATCAAAGAATTGTAAACCAGGATGTAGATAAATTTACACCTAATGCATGGAATACATTTACACTCACCACGCCACTTTTGCTTAATACGGTTCAAAACAATTTGAAAATAGGTATTGAGCTTGGAAGCCACGATATTGAAGAGATTCCGATTGGCGCCGATGACGGTATTAGCGTTGCAGGAAAAGGTGACTTATATTCAACCAATGGTGGAGCAACATGGGAAAAATTGGCAGATTTGCCAAACGGGAATCTTAGAAGAAACTGGTGCATTGTTGGAAATTTGGCACTTGAAGAAAATTCAGCCGAAAGAACTGATGATATTATGGGCTACAATCTTTATTTTGATGGCGAACAAATTAATGATGTGTTGATTTTCGGACAAACTTTTACTACAGAAAATAAAAAGGGCTGTTATACCGTAAGAGCGTATTCTTTAACAAACGGAATATCAGCGCTATCAGAACCCTATTGTTTGCAGATAGGACCTTATATTACCCCCAACACAGCATTAGCATACAGTTTTGATGACCTTGTAACCCATTCTTCGGGAACTGTTGTGAAAGAGAATGGTATTTATTATATGAGAGACGACGTTACCATTAGTCCGCTGGATAGTTTGGTGGTTACAGAAGACATTACTGTAAAAATATTTACAGGTAAAACGCTCACAATTAATGCTTCCTATTGGGAGATAGGGGCACCCAAACAAGCCCTGTTCACCAATTACACGAACGGTGAATATTATGAAACTATTCACATTGAGGAGGGATCTTATGTGCGTTTGAATCATGCTGTTTTTACTTATGGAAGCGGTATGCGCGTGATAGAATCTGATTTTGAAATGGATAGCTGTACAATGAACAATAACAATTTTTCCTCGCAAGCCAGTGGCGCCATTTCGTCTACCGCAGGTAAAGTGATTGTTAAAAACTCTACCTTTAAAAACAATGTTCGTTCTGCATTTAATTCAGGGGCAAATATCGGTTCTACTTTTGAGATTATCAATTGCTATTTGGAGAACAATGTAACTGAAAATTCCAATCGTCCTCAAATTAATGTGGGTCCCAGCCAAGCAGGCGAAACCACAAAGATCATCGGCAATACGATTATCGGAAATCGTAACTCTACCCTGGTGGGCGGCATCGGCGCTTCATCCTTGATGAGTGTTCCCGCTGCTTTCCTAATAGAAGGCAACACAGTGAAAGACAACCGCTATGGCATAACCTTAACGGGAACGAATATTACAGGAACGATTAAGGGAAACACGCTTGAAGATAACAATACCCAAAACGAACCTGCTTTGGGCGGAAGCGGCATCAACATTACGGCTCCTGCCGGAAATACGCATGCCGTCATTTCTGAAAATATTATTTCAGGAAATCTTTGGGGCATTACCCTTGTGGGCAACACCGCAACCTACGAGGCTGGACCCACTGCTAATGTGGGTAACATTTCTGTTCCTGAAAACGACCCTGAGTATAATATTGGAAAAAACATCTTCTCTAACAATGGAAATAATGGAGAACTGTTTGACTTATACAATAATAACCCGAACGATGTGATGGCTCAGCACAACAATTGGGGCGTGCCGCAGCAAACCGAAGAACTAATCAGAACCGTAATCAGAGATAAATTTAATGATGAACGTTATGGAATCGTTAACTTCATGCCGCCTTACATTATTGATAATCCTGTTACAGACATTCAACCCACTACATTGTCAATTTACCCCAACCCTGTAAATGATAATCTATTGAAAATCACACGCACTACTAATGGAAACGCGCAGATAGAGATTTACAATAGCGTGGGCGCACTTGTCCAAACACATTCTGCCGGAGCCAACGAGAGCGCAATACAGATTAATGTTTCATCATTATCTTCAGGAATCTATCTACTTCGCTTAATTGAGGGGCAAAATAGTATGACACAGCGCTTTGTAAAACAGTAACAAATTGCCGTTGGCTTCAGTCAACGGACTGGAAATATAAAAGGTTTTAGCCCAATGAAGATTGAATTAGGCTAAAGCCTTTTTCTTTATTTGAAAGAATAAAAATCACCAATACTTCGCATTCTGGATAATCACTTTAATGACCTCTCCTCTCTGTTGAATCAACACAACGACCTCTTTATATGCACGTTGCAAAACATGGGCGGAAAAAAATAAAGGAAGTCAAACACAAGTATATTGAGAAGCATTAATTTAATTTTATTTTCGCATCCAAATTTTAAAAAACAGGTACAATGCATTTCACAAGGAAACTACTCTTTTTCATTGCACTTTTCAGTCTTAACAGCATGCTTTTTGCCCAAAACAAGCCTGATGACATTGTGGGTTATTACCTCAACGAAGACCCTTTTTCCGGCGCCATTTCACAGATTTATATTTATAATGCCGGCAATGGCATCTACGAAGGCATTGTAATTTGGACTAAAGATGAGGATCGCAAGCAGTTTGAAGGCTTGGTGTTTATGAAAGACCTTACCTTTAATGCCAAAGAAAACGAGTGGGAAAACGCCACCTTTATCTATCCGGGCAAAAAAGGAAAGTTCAAAGCCTTTATGCGCATCGAAAAAAACGGACAGTTGCGCGTGCGCGGCTACTGGGGCATCTCCATGCTTGGCAAAACCTTATTCTGGACCCGCGAAAAAGAATCTCGAAATCCGAAAATAAAGCACCCATGACAAAGTATAAAGTTAAAAGTTCAATGATTAAATTCGTCCCTTCGCGTCTTCGCGCTTTCGTGCTTTCGTGCCTTCTGTTTTCTGCTTGTTCCAATTCCCCAACTCCCCCAAAATACATTTTCTACTTCATCGGAGACGGCTTCGGCATCGGCGCTCTCACTTATTGCGAAAACAGCGCCAAAGAAAAAGGAGACACGCTCTGCTTCTCTCAGTTCCCCATCACCGGATTGATAACCACACATTCTGCCAACAAGCCGGTAACCTGTTCTTCTGCTGCAGGCACAGCATTGGCATGTGGCGAGAAAACGAAAAACAATATGTTGGGTGTTGCACCCGATTCTGTACGTGTTTTAACGCCTATTTCCACTTTGCTGCATAAAAAAGGATTTCAAGTGGGCATCGCCACAACGGTGAGCATTGACCACGCAACGCCGGCAGCGTTTTACGCACATTCCATACACAGAAAAGGCTATTACAACATTGCCAAACAACTAACCACTTCAGGATTTGAGTTTTTTGCCGGCGCAGGATTTTTAGAACCTGCCCCAAAAGATTCCGTTTCCATTTTTAGTTTGTTGAAAGAAAACAACTATGTTGTATCAAATTCTATTTCACAATGTTCTAATTCTAAATCATTCAAAAATATCTTAATTCAACCGGAAGGAAAAGATGTTGCCCAATTGCCATACGCTATTAGCAAAGACAACACCGATTTTACGTTGGCGCAAATCGTTCAATTAGGCATAGACAAAATGGGGGCGCAACAAAAGCCATTTTTCTTTATGGTGGAAGGCGGCTTAATTGACT
>WQSU01000126.1 GCA_009787675.1 Lentimicrobiaceae bacterium | reverse complement strand
TTTTTTAAACAAATCTTCCCACGTATAAAAATCAAACTCGCCCTTATTAACCCAAACTGTCATTTTGTTATTGGCTTGTACACGATATTGGTTATCCGAAATTTCAACAACCGCCATATAGAATATGACGTAATCGGGTTTCCAAAATATGGGTATCAACAATTCCTGTTCTTCAATATCTATTTCTATTATTGGTTGGTCTGGGGTATCTGTCGTTAGTTGAAACCGAAAATCTTTTGGATTGACAACTCCCAAACCGATGTAATCTATATCTTTATAATATTCTGTATTAGCATATCGACCTCCAATATTTTCTACAAAGTATTGGTAAATTTCGTGTAATTTATTACTGAAATCATTTTTTTCGCTTTGTCCGCTTATTTGTAGTAACGTGTCTTGTGGTGTTTCTGCTACATATTCATTTGCTTTATTTCTTGTCTGCCCACAACCAACCGCAATAAGTGATATGGTGGCTAATATGATTACTACTTCTCTCATTGTATTTCATTTTTTGATTTTTTTGTTATTCACTCTTTTACGTTTTTTTTTCATTTTTGTTTCAACACGCTAATTTTCGAGATGCGCCCAAGAATTGCCGCTAACGTTCTGGGGCTTGGGGCGGTGGCGGCTTCCAACACATTTTCAACGCGAGCCAACAGCGTGCGAAAATAGCAAATTCTGTCCACGCGAGGGAATGCCGCCATTGTGGCAATATGCTCGTTAGATGCCGTTTGTTTTATTCCTTTTTCACTTTATTGTCTCGCCTGTACGCAAAGTAAAACACCTGCGGCAACACCGTAAACGACAGCATCATACAAATTAAAATGCCACCTACTATCATGATTGCTAACGGTTTCTGTATTTCCGAACCCATGCCGTTTGAAAGGGCGGCGGGAAGAAGTCCCATTGAACCCATTAAGGCAACCATCAAAATAGGACGGATACGCTCTCTTACGGCTTCGTCTATGGCAACGCGCAAATTGCCGTTTTTTCTTACATTTTCTTTCATTTTGGCAATCAACAAAATGCTGTTTATCGCAGTAATCCCGAACAGAATTATAAAACCGACACCCGCAGAAATACCAAAAACNGTTCCAGTAATCCACAACGAGATAAATCCGCCGATAAAAGCATAAGGAATGATGCTTGCGGCAATCAGTGTGTCTTTTACCGTTCCGAAATTCATATACAACAAAAACAAAATCAACAATAAAACAGCGGGAATAATAACCATCAAGCGTTTGGTGGCACGTTGTTGACTTTCAAATTCGCCTGCCCATACCATTTTGTTTTCGGGGTTTAATGTTATCTGTTCTTGTACTTTTTTCTGCGCCTCGGCAATGGTAGAGCCTAAATCGCGGTTGCGAATGCTGAAGCCAACGCCCACGTAGCGGCTGCTGCCGTCCCGATAAATAAAGGTAGGTCCCGTAATGAACGAAATATCAGCGATTTCTTTTAGCGGCACATATTTTTTGTCCATCGTTGGAATTAAAATATTGCCGATTTTCACTTCGTCATCGCGGTATTCTTTCTGAAAACGTACAGAAATATCGAAAGTACGCTCGCCTTCGTAAAATTTAGTAGCCGCTTTTCCGCCGATTGCCATTTCAATAACTGCCTGTGCATCAGCCTTTGATACGGAATAACGCGCCATGCGCGATTCGTCCAACTGTATTTGCAATTCAGGTAAACCGATACTGCGGAACACGTTCACATCTTCCACACCTCTGACATCTTTTATGATGGCTACCGTTTGGTCGGCAAAATTTTCCAATTCCTGCAAATCATTGCCGTAAATCTTGATAACCAACGAACTTTTTACTCCCGCAACATATTCTTCTACATTGTCTTGAATGGGCTGACTAAAACCAATAATCACTCCCGGATAAACAGCCAAAGAATCCTGCATCTGTTTTATCAAGTCCTCTTTTTTGATTTTCCGTTTCCATTCCTTTTCCGATTTCAACTGTGTATGAAATTCAACGTTGAAAAATCCTGTCGGGTCGGTGCCGTCGTTGGGGCGACCGGTTTGAGAAAGCACAAATTGCACCTCGTCAAAATTTCGCAGTTTAACTTTCATATCCTTAGTAACTTTAACGGCTTCGTCAAGGTTGATGCTATTGGGCAATGTTGCCCGAATATATACCGCCCCTTCGTTCATGGTAGGGATAAATTCTGTTCCCCAAAAACTGAAACGCAAAAAACACACACCCAAAAGTACGCAAAACGCTATAACTGTATCTTTTCGATAGCGTGTTGAAAATTGATATGCCTTATCTACTGCCAAAATACTCATTCGGCTGATGATATTTGTTTTTTCATTAATAGGTTTGATTAATAGTATTTTACACATAACAGGAACGTAAGTCAGCGACAAAATCAGCGAGCCTAACAACGCATAACCCAACGTAAACGCCAAGGGTGAAAACATTTTTCCTTCTACTTTTTGAAACGAAAATATGGGAAACAGCGCCACAATTAGTATCAATTGGGCAAAAAGCAGGTGCGATGCCACGTTTCCTGCGCTGTTTTTTATCAAACCGCCTTTGCTGGAATAAGCAAAACGGTTGCCCACTTCTTCTGTGCGCTTGACCATCGCCACAAAAATAACTTCAACAATTACGAGCGTTCCTTCCAGCAATAATCCAAAGTCCAATGCCCCCATAGAAATCAGGTTAGCGGGCAAGCCTTGTATTCGTAACATCATGATTGCGAACAAAAAAGAGAGTGGAATGACCGAAGCCACAATCAAGGTGGTGCGCCAATTAAACAGGAAAATAAACACAACAAGCGAAACGAGTAAAATTCCTTCCAATAAATTTTTTACAACCGTGCTTACGGTTGCATTTACAAGCGTAGTACGGTCTAAAAACGGCTCAATTTTTATATTTTCGGGTAAAATCCGCTCGTTGAGTTCATCAATTTTAAGTTTCAGATTTTTAATGACTTCGCCCGGGTTTTCGCCGCGCAACATAATCACAATTCCTTGCACAAGGTCATCGTCATCATCTAAGCCCACCTGCCCAAGTCGCGGTTTTGACGACACTCTCACGTCTGCCACCTGTTTGATGCGAATGGGCGTACTGCCGCGAACTTCTATCAGCGTATTTTCTATATCTTCAATGCTTTCCAAAAGTCCTAATCCTCTGACTACAAATGCCTGACTGCCTTTTTGAATCACATCGCCGCCTACATTGATGTTGCTGTTTGCTACTGCCTCATACACTTCCAAAGGCGATAAATCGTAATTGAGCAGTTCGGCGGGATTGACCTTTATTTCGTAAATTTTTTCCTCACCGCCAAAAGACACAATGCTTGCCACGCCCGGAACGGACAGGAGTTCCCGCTCAATAACCCATTCATTGATAGCGGCAACCTCCCGAATCGGCAAATTGCTTTTCAAAACATAGCGGTAAATCTCGCCCGTTGCACCACTTGGCGGCTCAATAGAAGCGTCTGCACCTTCGGGCAAATTCAAGTCCTGCATACGGTTAGACGCATATTGTTGGGCGAAAAAATCATCAACGCCATCTTCAAAAATTACGGTTATTACCGATAGTCCAAACAATGAGGTGGAACGTACTTCCGTTTTTCGTGGAATCGTATTCATTACCCGCATAACAGGCAGAGTAACAAATTTTTCTACCTCTTCGGCGCTTCGTCCCGACCATTGCGTAATGACCCGCACCCGCGTATTGGTTACATCGGGATAGGCTTCTATCGGCGTGTTGATGTAAGAAATCACCCCTGCAACTAACAAAATAGCAGTTAAAAACAGAATTAATATGTGATTTTTTAATGAAAATCCTATGATGTTTTTTACAAATTTGTGCATGATTTATTATTTTGTATTGCTTTAATTATGTTTTTTAGGGGGTAATTTCCGTGTTGTTTTTTCGATAGATTTTTCATCGCTTGCCACGCGACGTTCTAACTTCTTAATATCTTCAGCGGGAGGAAGTTCTTCGGGTTTAATTCCTCGTTTCCCCAACATCTCGCGAACGGTTTTATTGTTTTGTATGTGCTCGACCGTAATAGGCTGTTCTCCAAACAAATCTTTTTCTTCTACGTTATAATTGGTCATTTCTGTTGCTAAATTTTTAGCGGCAATGGTCAATGTTGGCAAAAAATCTGCCAACGGACGATTGGTTTTAACTCCTAAACGTTCTTTCATATCTTCCGTAGTGTGCCCGCCAAACAATGCTGTATCGCCTTTTGAACGAATACGCCCGAAACCTTTATCATCAACGCCTCGCTCGTAAATATTTTGCGAAAGTTGTTTTTCAGCCGTTCGCAATTTTTCTCTCGTTTCCAAGCGAGATAAAAGTTTGATACGTTCCTCTATCAATTCTGTTTTACGCGTTTGAATGGCGAAGTAACTTTGTGCAAAAGCAATTTCTTCTTTTTTCGGGTCGCCATTTTGTGCTATCAGATAACAAGCATAACGAGTAAGCATAAAGTCGGTAACTTCACGTTTAGCACCGCTACCTAATTCGACCATTTTCGTGACCTCACGAAAATGGTCATCTATATTGACATTCTGCGTTTTACAAGAATCTACTGCGCGATGAATGGCTATAATAAAATTTTCCCAACGGGCGTATCCCAATAAAATTTGCAATTCTCGTGCAAACCAAACTTCAACTTGTTCGCTCTTGTCTTCGCTATTGATAAAATGAACAATTTTATCAAAGTTTGACTGATATTTTATGATTTGTTGTTTGTCCATATTTTATGTTATTTTGTATTCTATGTTTTGGAGTGAAGGCATAATGTTAAATTTTATCTTCAAGTGTTTTTAAATATTCTTTATACAACTCTATAAAAACCTTATCTATCAATATTAATATAGTAAACCAAACAAAATAATTTTCATATTTGTAATTTTCGTCTGCAAGTATTTTTAGTGTTGGTAAATTTTGTTGATATGATTTAGTATTATGTGCGCAACTATTTCTGTGTTTATATAATACATCGTATTTATCTTTCAATGAATTTTCAAATAATTTAGTTTCAGCAGATTGGGCGTTTTTTAGTACAATAAAATCTTCTACCTGAATATTATTATTGTTTATAAATTCATTAAAGCTATTTTGCGCCCAGATTGATAAATTCGTATTTGAGAAATTGTTTTGAATTTCGGAAATTGTAGTTGTTAATATATCGTTCTTATTTAGTGCCAAAATATCAAAATCAGATTTATTTTTTTTTATTTGTTCAATTAAATCTTGATAAACTTTATACTTATCTTTATATTGAGAACATTCGCCCAATGGAGTTTTGGTAAAATCATATCTATATTCATAATCATTTGTTGCCAATTCCCAACAAATACATTTCATTTTTTGCTCTTGAAATCCTGTCATCTTTAAAAAGACAGATTGCATAATATAATCGCATAATGGATATGTCTCAATTCCACTGCCTATTCCTGCACTTGCGGATACCACATCTTTCAGAATGTCGGTAATTGATGATAATATGAAATCATTATTATTTTTCATATTGTGTATTGTTTATAAATTTCAATTGACGTATTTATGCGATTTCTCAAATATTTTAACGCTGCTGGTGATTTTGTATGAGATGTATCTCTTTTGAGTTCTATTATTTTACTATCCAATAATCTTTTAATTTCATCTTTTTTTGTGTCGTCTATTGTTTTGTTCTCAAATACAATTTGATATATCAGCCCAAATAAAAATATATCCGAATCAATAATGGAAGAATATTGTTTTGGTATATCTAATAAATCTGCACTATTCTTTAACAAATTGAAGTGTAAATCATAATTATTGTCTGAAAAAATCTCGTCAAAGTTCACAAACATAGTAGAGTTTTTTTCTCCAACTATTGAATAAATAAATTCTTCATAATATTCTTCCATTTTTCCTTTTCCGCTAAAATATTTAGCAATTTTATTGGCATTGTTATTTTTTTTATATTGAGATAACAAGGATAAATATCTGACAAAATCTAATTTCTCATTAATCTTTATAGTGAAAATTTTAAAAAAATCAGGATTAAAAAATTGAGCCATATCTTTATTGAAGAAATATAAAGACTCTCTACTTTCTTGTGGTGTCAATGGCTTTCCTCCAATATTTATACTTCTAAAAACTGTCGAGTAGTATTGCTGTTGTTGCATTGTATCTGCAGTGTTTGGGACTAAGTAAGAAAAACCTAAAAATGTTTTTTCAAGAAAATTATCATCAATTCTTAAATCAATTATTTTGTAATTACCTACAACAATATTTTTAAGGATATCGGTTTTGTTTTTACCTTTTTTTAATAATTCGTCAAATTTCCAAGATAAAACATTATCAAGTTCGTCTTTTATATCATCTGTTTCATCGTCATTTTCATCTGACATTTTATCAATTGTGGCTTTATAGATTTTAGGGTCGGGGAACAAGCCAAGATATGCCAACAGAATACTTGTTAATCTTTGCTGACCATCCAGTATTAAATTCTGATTATTGTTTTCTTTATATGCTCCAATAATAATAGGAGGTACAAATTGTCTTTTCTTGAAAGCCTCAATTATCTTCTGCACCTTATCCTCATCCCAAACAAAATAACGTTGATAAGGGGGAAGAACGATGTTCCCTTTCAGTATCAAATCAATCCAGTGTTTCAGAGAATATTCTCCGTAATAAACTTTGTTATCCATAAGCAATTGTATGTGTTTTTATTTATTATATATCTTTAAATCATTGTTATTAACATTTTTAGCAAATAAAAATTTAATTTGCCACATATTTGCAAAGATACACTTTTTCGTACTATTTTTCAACAGAAATCTCTTACTCCTCCCTTAATCCTGAATAGATTAACAACTGATTTTCAATTACTACGCTTTCACCCTCCGCCAAGCCCGACAAAATGTAGGAAGTATGATTGTGATGTCCTTGCAGGACTACGTTGCGTATTGCAAAACTACCCGATGCCTCTTTCACAACTGCAAAATATTGATTGTCATCAAAAATAAGCGCATCGGAAGGTATGGCGACAAGTCGCTGCGGGGTTTTATCTCTCACTTTTACTAAGATAGACATTTCGGGTTTGAGTTTCAAATCCTTGTTATTCATTATGATTCGGGCTTTTAGAACCTTTTCTTCGGGGTCGAAAACCTGTGATAATGAATTGATTTTGCCATAAAAAACTTCGTCGGGATAGGATAGCGTTGTAATTTCAACCGCCATACCCNCTCCAACAGCAAGCAAATTGCTNGCATACACATTTGCCGTTATCCAAACCGTACTCAAATCGGCAATGATAAAAACAGGCTCGCCATCTGTCGAAACCGTACTGCCCGCCGAGATATTTTTGTGTACCACATAACCGCTCATCGGG
>WQSU01000125.1 GCA_009787675.1 Lentimicrobiaceae bacterium | reverse complement strand
ATTAACAATTAATAATTAAGAGATGGATTGGATAACGATAATCAGCATGATTTTAGTTCCTGTTACGGGTGTAGTTTCTTGGCTCGCAGGTTCAAAAATGCGAAGGAATGATATGTTGCAAAAACAACAAGATTCCATAGACTTGCTGTCCACAAGGAATAAGGAACTATTGGAGGAAGTCGTGGGGTTGCGTTCGGAGGTTGCAAAATTAAAAACCGAAAACTCTGCATTACGCTCGGAAGTTGAAGAAGTAAACCACAAGTTGGAACATGTAAAAACAATAACAAGATACGCAAAATGAAAAGAATAATTTTAATATTAAGTGCAGCAGTGCTGCTGGTTTCCTGTAAGATTTCTAAGCAGGCGACAACGGATGTAAGAACTGAAATTGAGGAGAAAACGACAACGGATGTTCGGCAAACGACATTGGACAGTTCGGCAACTGTTGTTGAGATGGCGGAAGATGAGCATGTGTTAATTACGGTTTTTTCTGTGCCTGATTCGGCAGGAAAACAGCATATTGTGAGCGTGACGGAAATTAATCGCAACAAACAAGTCTCCGGAAAGAAAAACCATGTTTTACAACGGGAAGTTGTTTTACAAGCAGAAAGCATAAAGCAGACGGTGGAAAGCGTGAAAATTACAGAGAATACTAAAATTAAGCCTAAGGTATGGGAGTGTGTGTGTATGGTGGCAGCACTTCTAATCCTTTCGTTTGTTTTGTCGTATTTTGTAAGAAATAGGTATATTTAAATTCAAATAATCAAATCAACAAATAAGCAAATCAACAAAAATGATTACAGAAATAGCAAATACAATAAAACAGGCATTCATTGACAGTTCAATACTTCGAGGACTGTACGGGTTGGTGGTTGGAAAAACCTTTGACGAGCAATTTTCAGCCGTTTCGTTGGAGGCACTTACTATTGAGGCACACGCCACAGCAGGGGCTGCCGTTCAAACTATGCACGAGTGGCATTTGGCAGAGACAAGAAGAATCGTTGAACAAGAACGCTACGGTTATGCGGGTTGGTATGCAAAAATGATGCTTGCTTTTCAATTCGGCTTTGATTTGAACGAACTGGAAGAGCAAACATTTTACAGCGACACCACTTCTCAGGCTGCTATTGATGCACGGATTATCAAATTTGCATTTGCTTTTGATAATGTAAATTCTATCGGCGTAACCATGAAGATATCCAAAGCCGACCAGTACGATAAGCCTGAACCGCTTGACAGTTTTGAATTGACGGCTGCTACATCCTATATAAACAGGATAAAACCCGCAGGCATTCCCATTCGGATAGTGAACGAGGCTGCAGATATATTGAATATCTCAGTAAAAATTGTTTACGACCCGCTTTCGTTTCCCTCTGAAACGGCGGTAAATGATGCTGTTGAAACAGCAATTAATACCTATTTAAATGGTATTGAATTTAACGGTGCATTTGTAAGTATGCGCATGATTGACCAGTTGCAAATAACACGGGGCATCCGCATTGCATTGGTTGATAGTATTGGCGTTATACACGCAGGCTATCCGTTGGAAGACATAACAGAATTGACATCATACATACCCGCATCAGGGGCTATGAAATTGGGAACATTGAACGTAATTAAGGAGGTAATGTGATGGGAAAGTACGATGTAAATTTCATTAAATTAATAAAACAATCTCTGCCGATGGCAGTGCGGGGCAACCTTGTAGTGTTTATTTACGTGCTGATTGCACCGATACGATATATTTACAATAAGTTTATCGTAGAAAAAGAAGCAAACGAAAACGGTTTGACATACAACGCCCAATACCCCAATTTGCAGCGATTGTTGAATGATAGGTTTGATTCTGATTCTCGAAGGATAGAGGTACGCGATGGGGCGGGTACTATCAACGAGACGATTATTTTCCGAAATGAAGAATTGAAGCCTTGGGAGTTGGGGCTTGTGGTTATACATCATTCTTCAATATGAAGACTTGCACCATTTACGGTACTTTTACCTAATTCAAATGAATTTAAAGATAAGGAAAGCCGAATAAAAAGAACAGTAGATAATTATAAATTTTTGGGAACAAAATACGAGATAATATATGAATAAGTTATTGAACACTAACAGGGCGGGAGGCTTCCCGTGGAATGTAGATACGGCAGAGGCATTGAATGCTAATGCAAGATATATAGAATCCATCATGGATGGGTTTAATATTGGCGGCAGGCAGGCAGTAATTTTGTCTGAAGACATAATGTATATAAAAGATGCGGGTTGGACGTCGGGAAAAATAGTTAATGTATTCGCAACTAAACCTTTTGTTTTTCCGTCACGCAATGAGTTGCTTAACAATCCGGGAAAATACGGATTAACGGACAAAAGCGAAAAGATTGATATTAATAAACTAAATTCCGACACAGAGGTATACCCTGAATGTATTTTAAAAGAATCGTTTGAGATAGCACTTTCCGGCAATGGTAATCCGGGCTGGAAATTTTTCGAGATGGCGGATTGGTTTAATCCTGAAAAAATGATACAGGTAGGCAACAGTGTTAATTTCCCTGTATATGATACTCAGTCTACCCCTCAACTTGTATCAGGAGCGGTTGGATATGGATTAATTCAGCATAATAAAAGTTTAAGAAGGATAGATATTAATTTAGAGGTTGGAAGAAGTAAACAGTATAATGGAAATATGTTGGTAAAAATCCCATTAAATACAGGCTGGGAAATTGTCCACCCATTAACGGCAATTGCAGTAACGAGAGAGCAATATGATGGGATTAATAATAATTGGCCTCGTTTCTGGGAACGAAATCCCAAAAGTGTACCTGCTTTTGTTACTGGTGCGCCTGATGGCTCTGCTTACATAGTTTTACTTTGTGCAGGAATAGACACTAATCCACCAAGTCATGGCTATACGTCTTTTAGTGTTGTAGGTTCAATAATATCTAATTATTAACGATGCAGACAATAAAAGTTCAGAACAGGCAAACGATATGGGACATCGCCATACAATACTGTGGCGACCGTGAGGCTGCATTTCAGATAGCAGAAATTAACGATATTTCGCTTACAGAGGATTTGCCTGCGGGCTTGTCTTTGTCTGTTCCTGAACCAATCAATGCAAGGGTGGTAAATCACTATTTTGTAAATAATATAGTTCCGGCAACAGCAGTGGAAACAACCGCTATCAGCACAGGAAACAACATCATAACAAACGATGGAGAGTATATTATGGTTACAAACAACAACAATGATATTCAAATAGTTACAAATAATTAATAGTTAAAGATATGTTTAAGAGTTTCATAGATTTTTTATTACGAACATTATTTAGAGAGCAGGATTATATAGTAGGCTATGACGGAGATACGGGCGAAGAAATCCGCGTTAAAGGCTCCGATTTTAAAGAATCAATGCGCGGAACTGCTGGCGCATCGGCACAAATTCAATTTTCTGCCAATCAGGAAGGATGGCATTTTCCCGCAATGGAGGGTGATACGTATATTCGTTTTCGTGTCGGGCAGGGAGAATGGAGTGTTTGCCGTTTTGTCGGGAAAGATGGCAAAAACATCGAATTGGACGTAAACGAGGGCTACATCGTATGGCGAGTTGTTGGCGATTTTAATTGGCAAAATCTAATTTCCTTATCAGATTTAGGCGATAGTATCGGAACTGCCGTTTCGGCAAAGTGGCTGACAGGCGTAGGCACTCCTGAACCCGAATTGGGCAGTATTGGCGACCTGTACATAAATACCGTCAATGGGGATGTCTATAAAAAAACGGGAGATAGCGAATGGACTTTCAAGCTGAACATCAAGGGTGTTCCCGGCGATGCCTCCACTATTGAAGTGGGAGTGGTAACGACAGGCGAAGCGGGTAGCAATGTAATTGTCGAAAACGCAGGAAATGCACACAATGCCGTTTTTGATTTTACAATTCCAAGAGGATTGCCGGGAGAGCCGGGTAGAATTGAGCCCGGAAGCCCTTACGACTTCCTGATTACAGATGCAAATGGCCAGGTCAAATGGCTGCGAGGATTTATGGAGATATACGGAAATGAGCCTAATATTGAAATAAATGAATACGCAAAAACAATAGCTGTCAATTACACGGCAGACGATGATTTGACACTACATATAAACAGCGATACATTTTCAGACATGCAGGTTCTCACAATCGTTGTGTTTAACAATAGAGACAAAGACTTGATTGTTGTAGCGGAAGGTATAGTCGAGTGGAAGGATGGGGATACTTCCATTCAAATACCAGCATGGGAGGTGAAGGAAATGTCCTTGCTGCCATATATGATTGACAATGTGTTAAGAATAAGAGGATTAAAAGGATAAATATGAAATATTACTACATAAAAAAAGGATTAAAACGTGCTGCCGTCTTCGCAGCCGAGCCAAGCAACGCAGGCTCGACAGAACAGGACTACAAAAATGGTAAGTGGATAGAAGTAAGCGAATCACAGGCTGATTTTTACAAAGAAAATCCGACAGCATCTTTTTCTGAGATTATATCAATGGAAATGATTCCGCCAATAATACATGAATTTCCGATTGAGGAAGAATATAAAAATTTGGTTGTGTCTAAGATACGGGAAAAATACAGTATTGATGATGAGTTGGCAATTCAACGAAAAAGGGATGATGAACCTTTGAAGTTTGAAGAGTATGATAATTTTTGCGAACAATGTAAGTTGGACGCAAAACAAGAATTGGAGTTGTTATGAGAAGACGAGCGTTATTAGGGAGTAGTGAATCTATCCCACCCATAGGAAAATTGCTTGTGGACTGTCCGCTTAATGGAGACGGATTGGATATTTCAGGAAATGGAAATAACTTAACAATAGGTTCAGGCGTTCAATGGGTAGCAAATGAGGGAAGACAGGTTTTTAATGCTAATGGAGACAACAGTTATTTAGATTTAACTTCGCCAACACAGGGAAGTTACATAAATAATTTTCGTTTGGAATATGAAATTAAGCGAATTATGTCAGAACCAAATATATTACCTAATTGGGTTGATGGTCGTGGAAATAGCGATGGTATTATTGGTCAATACAATATGCCTGCGGGATTGGTCTCTATTGGATTTGTGTCAGGTGGAGTGGAAAAGGCAATCTGGCATCAGATTTCAAAAGTAACAATAGGAAATTGGTTTAGGGTTATTATACAAAACAAAAACGGAAAAGTTTATATTGCTGTGTATGACATTCTTAATGATACTTATACAGAGGAATATACGGATGATAATTGGAATGTGATAATTTATCCAACATATACATTTATTCGTATAGGGAGGAATATTATAACAACTGGTAAGTCTGCAAATGCTTATTTGCGTAATTTCAAATTATGGACAAATTTAGTATAATTATTAATAGAATGTAAAAATAAAGTAAAAAAATAAAATAAGGAGCGATAAAAAAGCCCCCAATTCTCATGTGAAGCTCTCATTCTTCACATAACATTTAAGGTGTCCTACCACCATAATCAGAGGCATAAGCCTTTGAGGTGGTAGGACACCTTGTTTTTTATAAAAAAATATGAGAGATTGCAAAGATACTAATTTTTAATCAATAATAGAAGAAATAGAGAAAGAATGGAGAAAAAAGTAAAGAAGTATGGTTCTGCACCGCTTCCGTTTCAGGGACAGAAGCGGCGGCATGTGCATGAATTTTCAAACCTTATTAAAGAAATTCGTCCCAATTTGGTAGTGGATTTGTTCGGAGGAAGCGGTTTGCTGTCGTATGTTGCAAAACGGGCAAATCCCAGTAGTCGTGTTATATACAACGATTACGATAATTATTGTGAGCGTTTGTCGCAAATAGGGAAAACGAATGAACTATTGCGTTATTTGCGTGAAATACTGCATGATATTCCAAATGATGCAAAAATAACAGGCAATTTGCGGGAAATAATATTGCGGAAGTTGGCAACCGAAAATGAGGGTTATGTGGATTGGATAACGATTTCGGTGGCGTTGCTGTTCAGTATGAGGTATGTCACCAATTACGCAGAGTTTGAAAAGGGTACGTTGTATAACAAAGTTCCCATGTTTGATTATGTAGCAGATGGCTATTTGGACGGCTTAGAAGTGGTGCATGCTGATTACAGCGAACTTTGTTAAAAATACAGAGACGTATCGGGAACGCTTTTTATTGCCGACCCGCCCTATCTTTCCACTGACGTAAAAACATATACGGACGTACAACGCTGGACTATGAAAAATTATTTGGACGTACTGACAGCATTGAGCGGACTAAATTACGTCTATTTTACATCCGACAAGTCGCAAATTGTGGAATTGTCTCAATGGATTGATAACAACAAAGACAAGGTCGCTAATATCTTCGAGGGTGCAAGTGTAAAAACGGTCGTATCGCCCACGAGTGGAAAAAACTCGTACACAGACATTATGTTATACAAATTAAATATCGTTTAAAATGGAATTAAATCACATTTATACAGGCGATGCCTTGAAGGTTTTAAAATCTCTGCCGAGCGAGAGTGTGGATTGTATCGTTACAAGTCCGCCGTATTATTGCCTGCGGGATTATGGCGTGAGTGGTCAAATTGGACTGGAACAGTCGCCAGAACAATATATAAAACGTCTCGAAAAGGTATTTATTGCCTGCAAACGGGTTTTGAAAAAATCGGGTACGATGTGGGTAGTAATTGGCGACAGTTACGCCGGAAGCGGTCGTGGAATTGGAGATGTAAACAAGAAAGGCATTCAGCCAAAAGCAAGTTTTGCAACAGAATTTTCAAAACCGAAATCCCTGCCAAACTGCAAAAACAAGGATTTGATTGGGATACCGTGGATGCTGGCATTTGCGTTGCGGAAAACAGGTTGGTATCTTCGGCAGGACATTATTTGGAACAAACCNAACCCCATGCCTGAAAGTGTGCGAGACAGATGCACAAAGGCACACGAATACGTATTTTTATTTGCCAAATCACCAAAATATTACTTTAATCAGATACTTGAACCAGCCTGTTACGATGGTCGAAAGGCTTGCAAACACAGCGGAAGTACAAAGTGTCAGAATAACGCATCTGGACTAATAACACAAAACATATCAAAGGGCGGTGCTGAACGGTGGGCAAATAGGATAGAAGGCATTCCAGCACGCAATAGACGCAGTGTGTGGACAGTACCAACAAAAGGCTTTAAAGGGGCGCATTTTGCGACATTTCCTCCGGACTTGATACGGACTTGTATTGAGGCTGGTTGTCCGCCTGATGGCGTTGTGTTGGACCCGTTCATGGGTGCGGGAACGACAGCGGTTGTGGCTAAGGAACTCGGCAGGAACTACGTGGGGATAGAACTAAATCGGGAGTATGTGAGGATTGCC
>WQSU01000124.1 GCA_009787675.1 Lentimicrobiaceae bacterium | reverse complement strand
ATTTCGTATTTTGTATGTCCGTTTTCTACCTTTTTACTAAATAAATATCTAAAATACGTATGTCTTTCAACGTCCGAGCGGCTTCGCGAAGTGGCGGCTTCACTAACGTTCCTGCGGGGTAGTAACTTTAAATTACGCACTTCATTTTCAGCGGGTTAAGTCGCTATCTTGCCAAACTGCATGTTGTGCGTTCGGCGTTAGTACACGATCTGACGCTTATTTAACTCTACGTTAAAATTGACTTTTGCGCCTAATGCCTCAAACACTCTTAGCACCGTTGTAAATCTTGCATCAGTTGTGCTGTTTTCTATTTTTGAAATCTGAGCTTTCCGGACACCTACAAGTACTCCTAATTCTTCTTGTGTTAGGTTACGTTCTTGTCGTGCTTCTTTGATAGCTTGTCCTAACAAATCAAGACGAAGCTCATTCTCAAATTCGTCGCGTTTTTTTGTTCCTTTTTTCCCGATGTATTTGTCTGTTAATGTCTCTAAACTATAAGTTTTCATTGTTTCCGTATTTTTCATTTCCTATTTTTTAACTTTTTCTACTTTGTCGGGTAATGATTACTTTCTGTTACACACGTCTTTTTCGGCTACGCTCAACCGCACTGTCGCCCCCCGCCTGCACACAAGTTCACAATTGTGCACATAGTACTTCTTCCCATCATCAAATCACTAATCGTTAATCACTACTTCCAGCGCCCTTCCCAAATCCGCCATCAAATCCTCCGCAGCCTCCAGTCCAACCGAAATCCGAATGTCGCCCGGCGAAATTCCCATTTGGACAAACTGTTCTGGAGAAAGCTCTTTCAAGTAGCTGATTGCGGGAGCATACGCCAAGCTCTCGAACCCGCCCCAACTTACGCCCCTGTGAAACATTTTCAGGGCATTGTAAAACGCTTTTACTTGGCTTATATCGTTGGTTTTTAATTGAAAAGAGAGCAATCCGCTGTAGCCTTTCATTTGTTTTTGTCCCAATGTATATTGCGGAAATGAGGGCAATCCCGGATAGCGCACCAACGCAACTTGTGGGTGTTTTTCCAAGAACAACGCCACTTTCATTGCATTTTCCTGATGGCGCTGCATTCTAACGGGCAACGTGCGCAGGCTGCGGATGAGCAACCACGCTTCAAACGGGGATATTTTTCCGCCAAGCCACTCATATTCCCTTGAAAACAAAGCCTCCATTTCTTGTTGTTTACCCATAACTACGCCGGCAACCAAGTCGCTGTGTCCGCCCAAATATTTTGTTACAGAATGTACTTCAAAATCAATGCCTAACTCTAAAGTATTTTGAAACAGCGGAGTAGCCCAAGTGTTATCGCAAATTGTCTTAATGTTGCTGGCTTTTGCAAGCGCCGCAATCGCCTCTAAATCTTGCAAACAGAACACGGGAGAAGCGGGCGACTCCAAATAAATAAGCACAGTGTTTTCCCGAATGTTTTCTCTAAATTCCTCTACATTTTCACCTGAAACAAAGGTAGTTTCAATATTTAGTTTCTCTTTCAAATAATTAGCCATAAAGTTGGAGGTAGGTCCATACACATTCTTCACGGTAATGATATGACTGTTCGGCTTTACGCAATAGAGAATGGCGGCAGAAATGGCAGCCATCCCAGAAGTAAAAAGTATAGCGCGGTCGGCATGCGCCAGTTCGGCTAACTTCTTTTCAGCGAAATCAACGGTAGGGTTCTTCCCCCTCGAATAGATAAAATGCTCTTGGCGTGCATCAAAAGCCTTATCAATCGCCTCCCAATCGGAAAAAGTAAAAAGTGAATTTTGGAAAATAGGAGGCACTACGGCGCCTTCATACTTGCACTCAGAATCGTGGCAAAGGGTGGTTTCGGGAAACATTATTAAAGTGATTAGTGATTAACGGAGTTGATTTTTTTATTGTAATATTCCTTTTAGCGCTATAGGGAAGGGGTATGTTGCCAAATTTTCAACCGAAACTGTTAGCCAATTGTTTTTCAATTTCGGAAAATATTCGGAAATCATGTAAAACCGAATTGTAAGGTGCTGATGGGTGAGTTTATGTTTTATTTCTTTTAAAAACAGTGGATTAATATTTTCAAAGCAGGCATTTGCAAGTTCTATTTTTGTAATTTCGTTGCAGGCTTTAGGTGTTTCGATCAAAGGAAACTGAAATAAATCTTTCCAAATATCAGTGCCGGTGCGCTGTTCAATGATGGTTTTGCGCTCTTTAAGAAAGATAAAATAGTGCAAATAGCGTGCTTTGATTTTTACTTTTAAAGACTTCACCGGCAGCACGTTTACATGTTCTTTAGCAAAAGCCACACAGGTGGTAACAAAAGGACACGTCTCACATTTCGGATTTTTAGGCGTACATTGAATAGCCCCAAACTCCATCATTGCTTGATTAAAGACTCCGGAATTTTCTTTGTCCAACAACTGTTCACATAGCCGTCTGATTTTCTGTACCGTTTTTTGCTGTGCAATATCATCATAAATTCCAAATATTCTTGTGATTACACGCAGTACATTGCCATCCACGGCAGGGTACGGAAGATTGAAGGCGATAGAGGCAATGGCGGCAGCCGTGTAGTCTCCAATGCCTTTCAGTTTTTTTATTTCCAAATAATGATGTGGGAAAATGCCTTGGTACTCCTGCATCAATTGTTGGGCAGCGGCGTGCATGTTGCGTGCGCGTGTGTAGTAGCCCAAGCCTTGCCAAAGGTGCAACACTTCTTGCAAAGGCGCTGCTGCTAAAGAGTTTACATTAGGAAAACGGTCAATAAATCGCAGATAATAATCCCAGCCTTGATTTACGCGAGTTTGTTGCAAAATAACCTCCGAAACCCAAATTTTATAAGGATCAGTTTCTCCTCTCCACGGAAGGCTGCGTTGGTTTTCCTCAAACCAATCCAATACAATTTTTGAAAAAGAGGAATCCGCTATCAATTATTGGTTGTCAATGATTTGGAATAGTTCGTCCAATTTTGGTGTTAAGATAATTTCGGTGCGGCGATTTTTAGCGCGCGCTTCTCTTGAGTCATCCATTTCAATGGGAAGAAACTCGCTTCTGCCAGAAGCCGTAATACGTTGAGGATTTATCTCATTATTTTTCAGAATCTCCTTCACTACTGAGGTGGCTCTCATCACGCTCAAATCCCAATTATCTTTCACGTTGCCACTGCCTCTGTAAGGAACATGATCGGTGTGTCCTTCAATAACCACATTAATGTTTTGGTCGTGGGCAAGCACTTTGCCTAATTCGGCTAAGGCTTCTTTTCCCCTATTGTCAATATCCCAACTTCCTGAGGCAAAGAGTAATTTTTCATCTAAAGAAACATATACTTTTCCATTTTTTTCATAAATAGTTAAGCCCATATCTTCAAAACCTTTCAAGGCATTAGCCACTTTGTTTCTTAATGCCTTAACTTCAGCATCTTTCTGATCTAAAACAGCTTGCAACTCATTCAAACGGGCTTCTTTTTCAGCTAAAAGTGCATTTTTAGTAAGATTTTGATCAGTAAAACTTTTTAAAAGGTCATCATAGTCACCTTTAGTTTTAGCTAAGTTACGTTCCACAATACGCATTCTTCTTCCCAAAGCTGCTGAGTCTTCTTTCAAACTTGCAATTTGCATTTTTAAAGAGGCAACTTCAGAGGTTAAATCTTTACTTTTGTTTTCAAAATCAATTTTTTCAGAATTGGTATAAGCAAAATCTGACATACATTGTCGGTATTTTCCATCTAATTCAAGATATTTACTTTTTGTAACACAAGATGTTGAGATGAATGCAAGGGCTAAAAGGAGGATGATAATTTTTTTGGGTGTCATATTAATTTATTTTTAGAATATAATTTATTTTTAACTTTTAAGTATAACCGGAAAATTTAATATTGAACTTTAATCACTGAACACAAAACATTAAACATTAAACATTAAACCTAATATGCAAAATATCTCCGTCCTGCACCTGATAATTTTTGCCTTCCACAGATAATTTGCCTGCTTCTTTGCATTTTAGTTCAGATCCGAGCGCTACAAGGTCGTCATATTTAATGACTTCAGCGCGAATAAATCCTCGTTCGAGGTCGCTATGGATGGCTCCGGCAGCTTGTGGGGCTAACATTCCTTTTGTAATGGTCCATGCGCGATTTTCCTTTCCTCCAACGGTAAAGAAAGAGATAAGATTCAGGAGTTTATAGGCGGCGCGAATCACTTTACGCACGCCGGCTTCACTCAAACCGACGTCATGCAGAAACATCATGCGTTCCTCTTCATCGTCCAATTCTGCAATTTCAGATTCTATTTTTCCGGCAATAATCAGCAGTTCAGTATTTTTATCTTTCAGATACTCTTTCACTTGCTCTACATATTTATTTCCTGAAGCGGCACCTTCATCGTTCACATTACACACAAACAGTTGAGGTTTTTCGGTGAGCAGAAGCAAGTCGGCAACCACGGCGCGTTCATCGGGAGTAACCTCAAGAGCGCTTACATTCTGAAATTTCTCTATATGATTTTTATATTTGAGAAGTGCTTCATACTCTTGTTTAGCGCTTTTTTCGCCCACTTTAGCGGCTTTTTCCACTTTTGTCAACTTTCGTTCAATTTGCTCCAAATCTTTTACTTGCAATTCGAAATCAATAATTTCGATATCGCGCACAGGGTCAATAGAGCCTTCCACGTGGGGCAGGTTTGGATTGTCGAAGCAGCGCAACACGTGAATCAGGGCATCGCACAAGCGCACGTCAGCCAAAAAGGTATTGCCAATTCCTTCGCCCTGCGAAGCGCCTTTTGCAAGTCCCGGAATATCCACAATATCCATATTGGCATACACCAAGCGTTCCGCCTTAATGAAAGTGTTTATATGTTCCAATCTCGGATCAGGCACATTACAAACGCCAATATTTGATTTATTGGTGCTATAAGCGAAATCCGTAATTGTCGCTTTCGTATTTGAAATACAATTAAATAATGTAGTTTTTCCACTATTTGTCAGCCCAATAATTCCGCATTTTAGTCCCATGATTTAAAGATTTAAAGATTTAAGGTTTAAATTTAAGATTGAAAGTTTGGTTTAAAGTTCATTAATCATTAATCACTAACCACTAACCACTATTTTTTACATCAAATTCACATCTTCCACTCCAGCAATTTCCGGGCAATGTTCAAGGATTGTTGCTTCGACCATGTTTTTGAGGGTAATTTTGGCGTGGGGGCAACTACCGCATGCGCCGCGCAATTGCACGCGTACAATGTTTTCCGGAGTGATTTCCACAAATTCAATATCGCCTCCATCTTGTTGTAAATAAGGACGAATCTGGTCAATAATGGTAGTTACTTTTTCTGTAATAAGGGTTTGTTCCATCTTTTTTAAATTAGGGTGCGAAATAATAAAAAAAACTGAACCGGATTTAACAAAAAATCTATCTTAGCACACTCCATTTCTTGTTTTTGACATTTATTGTGAAAACTAAAAAGGCTAGAAGTTTATCGTGGAACTACAAAAAGCGAAACAGTATTTCTTTAAAGACAGGAGTGTCTTTGAGCACGCTTTTCCTGCTTCCGAAATTGTGTGACAGTCCTTGTAAATAAACACATACAGATCATCGAAAAAGGGTAAATCCCACTTCTGCTAAACAGATTGCGGTTACCAAACCTACATATCCAGTTCCAATTATTGCAATTTTCATAAAAAAATGTTTTATTTTTTTTAAGGGCGCAAACTTATAAAAAAATAAATATTTTTGCCTCCTCTAAAAAAGCCTCAGAAAGAAAGTATAAGCGCTTCATTATTCATATTTTGAAAATTCAATAATAAAAAACAATATTTTATGAAAAAAATTTTATCTATTATCGTTTTCTTAGCATGTATGTTAAATCTACTGCATTCGCAAAGTTTAATTGACATCAATGCTTCCGGTACTCGAGCGCTCCAAGCAGAAGTAAGCGACAATCCTATCATCAGAGAGATGTTTAAGGAGGCTGATCGGTATCGCACATTCAACTATAACAAACAGTTAGTAAATATTCGTTCTCATAATGTTGGAGATACTTTGTTGCTTAGTTTCTTTGATGACAAACAATATAAGGCAGTAATACAAAGTGTTTCCATAACAGATGAAGGCAGAACTGCTATCGCTTCACAAGTTGAAGGGAGCGCATTTGCGTATTGCTATATTATTGTCTCAGAAAATACCATTACGATTTCGGCGGAAACCCCGTTTGAAGATGAATATTTCTTTGCTTCAGTGAAAGGAGGAGCGGCTTATATTGGGCAAATGAGAAAATCGGAAATGGATAAGAATGCTATAGAAGGGAGTGGACCACTAATGCCTCCCCCTGTACTTAATAAAGGTGAAAGTAATTTTGTTACCCCTACAAGAGGCGAAGCTGATCCGGCAACTGTTGATCTGCTGTATGTATATACGCCTGCAGCCGAATTATGGGCTGCGAACAATACTGGTCAAACAGATATTCATGACTTGATTACCATCTCTCTTCAAAAAGCTAATACTGTTATGCAAAATTCAGGTACAGGAATCACTTATAATATTGCATATAAACACTTGACAAACTACGTAGAGGATGATAGCAGTATTGATTTAGACCGCATTACCAATACTAATGATGGCTATATGGATGAGGTTCATGACTTGCGAAATGCTTTTTATGCTGATGTAATTGTATTTATTCCAGAGGTAACTTTTACCGGAGGCGTGGCATGGCTTCTATCTAATGAAAATGGATTTGCTCAGGATAATTATGCAGTTGCATTAAGTAGAGTACAACAATCAAGTTGGACCTATACTGTGGTGCATGAAGTTGGACACAATATGGGTTGTGGACACCATGCCGAGCAAAATGTACAACCCGGACCAGGATTACATAGTTACTCCTCTGGCTGGAGAGGAACCATCTCCGGAAGAAAAGAATGTACTGTAATGACTTATGAATCAGGCTCTTATTTTGATGATGGACAAGCGCATGTCCGTATCCCTTACTTTTCTTCACCAGATTTACAGGTTGAAGGTGTAACCATTGGTTCAGCGACTGAAAACAATGCATTGACTCTTAAGAAAACAAAGACCGCAGTGGCAGCTTACAGAACTCCACCCACTACACCTACTTTAACCGTCAGCCACAATTCACTCAGTTTTACGGATATGCCCACACAGACACTTGTGGTTTCGGGATTTCATTTAACCGGCAATATTAGTTATGTTTTTTCTGATCCCGGTTCGTTTTCAGTGAACACCTCTTCGTGGGATGCAGCAAAAGGGGGCATTCTCAATCTTACGTTTATAGGTTCTGCCCTGCTAAATTATGAAGGGACCCTCACTGTTAGCGGAGGGGGCGTACCCAGTAAGGTGGTGAATTTGAAATATACAGTATGCTCAACACCGATTATCTCCATTGAAGAA